>JAGCAV010000453.1 GCA_017652545.1 Lachnospiraceae bacterium | reverse complement strand
CATCACGGTGGTCGGTACACCGGAAAACGGAGACAGCATCATCGTGGAGTGGGTCAAAGAGATCCGCGGGACGATCACGAATGCGACACCGACGGCCTTCGGCGTGACAGGGTGGAACCTGTACAATCAGACGGCCGGATATGCACGGGTGGTCCGTTATTCGGAGGAATACGGATACAAGATCAGCGGCAGCTATTCCGCACTGGCCTTCAGCGAAACAGAGAGCGGAGCACAGACGGCGATCGTGCCGGACAGCAGCGG
The DNA here is from genome assembly GCA_017652545.1 of Lachnospiraceae bacterium. The sequence goes on along the minus strand of JAGCAV010000453.1, from coordinate 3,360 downwards.
ACTGTTCCAGGTACCGTCTGATGGTTTCCTGTTCGTGACGGGCGGAAACAGCACGACGGCGATCTGGGCGACGTGGGCGGACTGGATCAACGGTTACAGCGGAGACTTCCAGGCGTACACGAAGAGCACCATCAGCCTGAGCATGATCATGGGGACGCTGTTCCCGGACGGCCTATGCGCGGTGGAAGGCGTGCGGGACTATATCGACATCACGGGCGGTTATGCTTACAACTGGATCGACGTGCTGGAGTACAGCGAAGAGAACCTGGCGGTGGCGGAGGCTTCCGGACGGCCGTACCTGTACGACGAGGACAACATCTACCTGGCGCGGGCGAGTGCACTGATTACGGCATTGACGGGCGCGCTGGCCATCAGCGGCGCATATACCGTCAACGGTCACGGACTGGAAATGTTCGACGGGACGATGGTACCGGTTGGCGGAATGACCAGCTATGGCGTCGACCTGCGGAACAAGCTGGAGCGGGACGTATTGACAAAATCACAGCAGACGCTTTCGGCGAGCGAACAGGCGCAGGTGAGGGGAAATATCGGCGCAGCGGCGAGCAGCGACGTGAACACGATCAACACCAAGCTGGCGAGCCTGTTCAAGTACATCGAATACAGGTATACGATCGCATCGCTGGCGGCGGACACAAATCTCAATATCACGGCGACAAACTTCGGGATTTCTACTCCGTCGGGTTATAAGCCGGTGGCACCTGGAAAAATGTTTACAGGATCTGCGAACTTCCAGCTGGCAAACGTCAACCATACGGCAACGGGTGGGGCGACTGCGATGTCCGTCCGTAACAATGCGAACAGCACGCAGACCGGGAAAGTCGCGGTGCTGGGGATTCTGTATGTAAGGACAGGATTCGGCATCTAATAATCAGAAAGAAGGCGAGACTATGAGATCCGTAACGGTACGGCTGGATGACCTGAGGACCATGATCCTGAACCTGGGATACGTGGGCGAGAACGAACACAGGACCTTCAATTTCGACTGCAAGAAGATGTTCGGCGAGTATCCGTCAGCGAGCGTTTCGCTGACGGTGCAGCCGCCGGCCGGGGACTGCTACCCGGCGACGGTGGAGCGGGACGGCGACCTTGTGAGCTGGACGGTGACCGACAGCGACCTGATCGAGGAAGGCTACGGCGAGGTGCAGCTGACCTTCATGGTCGGAGATGTGAAGGCGAAGACATGCATCGGCCGGACGAAGGTGGAGCGGTCTCTGGGAGCGACCGGAGACATCCCCACGCCGATCGAGAACTGGATCGAGCAGGCGGAGGAAGTCATCAGCGAGGCGGAGGCTGCCACGGCGGCCGCGGAGGGCGCGGCAGAGCATCAGCCGATCATTGACGATAACGGATACTGGGCCGTGTGGGATGCTGATGCGGAAGAATACGTAGCAACAGAATACAAGGCACAGGGAACGGACGGACATGATGGCGTTGGTATTGTCAGCATCGAAAAGACCGGAACATCCGGGCTGGTGGATACCTACACGATCACGTTTACTTCCGGGAATCCTGTAACCTACACCGTCACGAACGGACGGGATGCTGATCCTGCGGAGCTGATCGACGACACTGCCGGCGCCGGGGACACGGATAAGGTCTGGTCAGCGGACAAATCTGCCGCGGAGAACTCGAGCTTATTGACGGAAATTAACTCCAAGCAGGATGCCCCGGAAACAGCCGGAACAGCAGGACAGGTGCTTGGTCTTGATGCAAATCTGAAACCGGAATGGAAAACGGTATCCGGTGGTGGGGTTGTTGATGCTTCTCTTTCACCGACAAGTGAAAATCCTGTTCAGAACAAGGCAATTGTTTCTGCTATTGATGCACAGTACGAAATGGCAGAAACAACCGCAACGGCAGAAGCAGGAAGCTATACATGGTGTAGTTGTTCTCTGAAAAAAGGTGTGAAGTATATCATTCGGATTTATGCTTCAAAGACCTTTAACAGCAATATTGATTTTTCAACGGCAGGAGCAAATCAAGTATATGTAACGAATCCGCTTGGAACATTGAATGCTAATACTACGTTCGTTGAAGTAACGCATACTCCGTCCGTGGATATTAGTTATATCCGCTTCAAAATGACACGGAGTGATTCCTGCGTTTACACAATCAAAACATATCATCTGCAATCCGCTGATGTTAAGGCACAGGCAGACGATATTGAAGCGAATGCTTTGATACCGGGATCAGCAGAGCAGATCACATCGACAAACTACACCAGTTTTTTCACGGATGCTAACCTTGCACCGGCAGGAAAATCGTATTTCATAAACGCAAATGTAACGAGTGCGATGATTGCAAACCTTCCTGCATACAATTATAGTGCTGTCCTTGTGACAATCAAATCACAGAAGGACATCGGGCATGGAATCATTCAGATTTACTCCAATTCAACGGGATGCATCTGGTTCCGTTTTGAAAGCGGATATAGCACAACGTACAATTATACGGGATGGACTGCAATCAACGCACAAAACAAAATGACCTGTAAAATTTTCAAAAAGGTTGTTTGTTGCGGTGACAGTTATTGCTCTGGCTATATCAAATTGTCTGGCGGTACTGCTGTTGACACAAATGAGGATTATGCATGGCCTCATTACATGGCAACGGCAACAGGAAACGAGTATGTAAATTGCGGAGTAAGCGGAGCAAATGTATGGACGTGGCAATCCGCACAGAGAGGTCTGCTTAAAGCACAATCCTGTGGGAAGGCACAGGCATACATCGTCAGTTTCGCAATAAATGATGCATCCAGCGGAGCAGCACATATTGATGTTGGAACAAGTGCAGATATTGGAACGGAGAACAATACATATTATGCAGGATTGTCAAAAATCATCCGTGAACTGAACACAATCAATCCTACCGCAAAGATTTTTGTCACAACAATTCCAACAATAAACGCTACATATTCAAGCTATATCCAAGCAGTACGGGATATTGTTGAAGCATACAAAAATACATATCCGGTATATTGCCTTGATCTTCGTGCAAACATTGGTCTGTATCAGATGCCGAGTATCACAGGTGACATTGTAAACGGTCATTATACGGCAATTGCTTATGAACAATTTGCAGAAATCTTCTGCTATTTGATAAGCGAATACATCAACACTCACGTTACTGATTTCCAGAACGTGTTTGAAATTCCTTATGAAGCTGGAACGTGATTACCGTGCATAAAAGGACGGAATACACTCCAGCAGTGTACACCGGTGTACATCAGTAACCAAGTTTTTTGAGCCAGGCATCGAGCGCTTTCTGGATGCACCATGAACGGTTACGATCTTCATCCTTCATGTATTTTTCCAGACGCTCGATCAGGGAATTGGGGAT
>JAGCAV010000452.1 GCA_017652545.1 Lachnospiraceae bacterium | reverse complement strand
TCCAGCCATGCGGCGCCCTCATCGCTGTACGCGCCGGTCAGGGCGTGCATGGAGAGGACATTCATATCGTTGTAGTGGCAGAGGGAGGATTCCTTCAGGACCCGCCTGCGCAGACTGTCATCGCGGATGATGTGATAGCTGCCGATCAGGCCGGCCAGGTTGAAGGTCTTTGAAGGCGCATACAGGGCGACCGTGCGCATGGCGGCATCCTCACTGACCGTCTGGGACGGAATATGTGTGTGACCCGGCATGATCAGGTCGGACCAGATCTCGTCGCTGACCACCTGTACGTTGTACTTTCTGTAGATCTCAAAAGCCCGTTCCAGTTCCCATCTCTCCCAGACACGGCCGCACGGATTGTGCGGCGAGCAGAAGATCGCAGCGCCGATCCTGTTCTCACGGATCTTCTTCTCCATATCGTCAAAATCCATGCGCCATACGCCCGCTTCATCCCGCAGAAGAGGACTGTGCACGATGTGGTATCCGTTGTTGCGCAGCGAGCCGGTAAACCCGATGTAGGTCGGGGAGTGCAGAAGCACATTGTCGCCCTTTGAGCACATCACGTTCAGCGCGCTGACGACACCGCCCAGCACGCCGTTCTCATAACCGATCCATTCCTTCTTCAGCCCGGTCATATTGTGGCGCGTTTCCTGCCAGTTTATGATGGCGTCATAATAGGCGTCTGTCGGAGTAAAGTAGCCGAAAGCCGGATGGGATACGCGTTCCTGAATGGCCCTGATGATGGACGGCGCAGTCGGGAAATTCATGTCCGCGACCCACATGGGGATGGCGTCAAATCCTGGTTCAGGCGCGCCCGGGGTCCATCCCTCGCCGTTTCCGATGCTGTCTACCGCAATGGCGTCCCGCCCGTGTCTGTCCATAATACCTGTGAAGTCAAAATTCATATCAGAAGGTTCTCCTTTGTTTTGTTCATGAGATCGTCATGAAGAGATCGGGGCGTGATCAGGCGCATGGCCTTCTGACCCCGGCATCACCATTATACCGTAAAGGACAGATTTTTCCACCCAAAGCAGGCGGGCTTGCAGACCGAAAAAATCCCCCTGAATAATACCGCTGGAAATTCCCCTGAAAAAACCGCTCAATAATTCCGCTGAAAATACCCCTTGACAAGGAATTGAAACTGTCTTATAGTACTACTGTATTAAACGAGTAATACAATAACACAGAGGCAGATAATCCAGTAAAAGAGGATCGCCATGAAATGGGAATTTAAAAGCGGCGTGCCGATTTATCAACAGATTATGCAGATCCTGCATATCCGCATCGCCAACGGGACGTATCCGCCGGGCAGTAAGATCCCGGCTGTGCGTGAACTGGCCATGGAGGCGGGGGTCAATCCCAATACCATGCAGAGGGCTCTTGCGGAGCTGGAGCGGGACGGGCTGCTGGCGTCCTGGCGGACAAGCGGAAGATATGTGACGGAGGACGAACAGAAGCTTTCGCAGCTTAGGGAAGCGCTCGCGGCGGGCTTTGTGCAGGAACTGTGTGAAAATCTGAGGAAACTCGGCATGCAGGATCAGGAGATCATCGGGATCGTCAGCAGGGAACTGGAAGCGTGACGAAGGATGGGGAACTCCGGTCAGAAACTTCAGAATGGAGAGGACGAACATGAGTGTCATATTTGAATGTCGGAACCTGGTCAAGAGCTACGGGAATGTGACCGCTCTTGGCGGTATCAATCTCTCATTGGAGAGCGGAAGGATCGTCGGGCTGCTCGGCCCGAACGGAAGCGGAAAAACAACGTTGATCAAGCTGGCCTGCCGGCTCCTGCAGCCGACATCGGGAGAGATCCTGATCGGCGGGGAAGCGCCGGGAACGGCGACGAAATCAATGGTCGCCTATCTGCCGGACAAGGATTTCCTGCCGGACTGGATGAGGACTAAGGGCCTGCTCGATTTCTACCAGGACTTCTTCCCGGACCTTGACAGGCAGCGTGCGGAGGAGATGCTGGAAAGCCTGGACATCCCGCAGAACATGTCCCTCAAGAAGATGTCCAAGGGAACAAAGGAAAAGGTCCAGCTGATCCTGACCATGTCAAGACG
>JAGCAV010000451.1 GCA_017652545.1 Lachnospiraceae bacterium | reverse complement strand
TGCGGCCTGTTCTGTGAGACCTGTCCGACATTCGTCAGCGGAATCTGCGACGGCTGCCTTTCCGGCCATGTGGCGGAGGCATGCGTGGAATGCAAACACGGGTTCCGGGACTGCGCGGCGGAACATAGCGTGACCTGGTGCTCCCAGTGCAGCGGGTTTCCCTGTGAGAGACTGGTAAAGTTCAGGGACTGCCATGTGGTAAACGGGATCAGCCATCATGAACATATTCTGGAATATGTTGCGCGCCAGCGCGAGATCGGTGTAAAAGCGTGGGTGGAAGAGCAGGAGAAGGCGAATGCCTGCCCGGTCTGCGGGAGCCTGATGATCTGGTGCGAGCGCACGTGCAGGAACTGCGGATACACGGACAAAAATAAATGATCCGGAGGAGGCTATGGAATTAAAAAAGCTGTCAGAGCTCATCTGGTATTCGGTGTTTGAGGAAGAACGCGACAGGCCGTGCCTTGGGTACGTACGGGGCGAAAACTGGAGTCTTGCCGTAGATGCCGGCCATTCAGCTTCCCATGTCAGGGAGTTCTATGAGGCGCTGACCCGGGAAGGCCTTCCCCTTCCGGCACTGACCGTTATCACACACTGGCACTGGGATCATGCTTTCGGCATGCACAGCATAGCCGGACTGTCCGCAGCCAACAGCAGAACAAATCAGCATCTGATCGGGTTTGCGGACAGGATCAGGGCGGAGGGCGTTTCCGGGTTCCTGGACCTGGACCCGAGCATCCGCAGGGAATATGCTTCCGGCGAACCTGTCGTCATCGTTCCGGCGGATATCGTGTTTGAAGACAGGCTCTGCCTGGATCCCGGCGGCGTTACCGTACAGCTGAGCACCTGCATATCCCCGCATACGGACGATACGACACTGGTCTTTGTACCCGAGGAAAAGATCCTGTTCGTGGGAGACGGGATCAGCGGCGTTTTTCCGACCTGGGAAAGGGATCCGGAAAAAACGAAGGCGCTGATCGAGACGCTCAGGGGTTTTGATGCGGATCATATCCTGGGCGGGCACTGGGATCTGTTTGAAAAGGATGAGCTGCTTGATGCGCTGGCGGCCGGCTGAGCACGTCCCGGCTTTTTCCGTGTTTTGGTGGTGATGTAAATGAACGGAAAGCTGATCTATGTCTTTGTCCACGGCCTGTCCGGATGGGGAAGTTATGATGAAAGATATGCGCGCATGCCATACTGGGGGATGCGGGGCGGCGACCTGATCTCATATCTGAGGGATCAGGGGTTTGCGTGCCATGCCGCGTCCGTTTCACCGACCGGCAGTGCCTGGGACCGCGCGTGCGAGCTGTACGCGCAGATCTTTGGAACGATCGTGGATTATGGGGAGGCGCACAGCCGGAAGTATCGGCACAGGCGGTTTGGCACGGACTTTTCGAAGCGGCCGCTGATCCCCGAATGGCAGCCGGATACAAGGCTGGTCCTGCTGGGGCACTCCTTCGGAGGTGCGACGGTGCGGCTTTTTGCACACCTTCTGGCATGCGGCGACAGGACGGAGCGGGATACTTCCGCAGAGGACCTGTCAGCGCTGTTCGCGGGAGGAATGGGAAACCGGGTCCACAGCATTGTGACCCTTGCGGCGCCGACCAACGGAACCACGGCATATGACCTGTTCATGGACCCGGCTTTTCATCCGGATCAGGTCAGGGTACCGGTGTGGAGCAGACCGCTCGCACGCATGATGGCGGCAGGCACGAAGCCGCAGATGGATGGCCGTGATGAAAGGGACTATGCCGGGTATGACATGCAGATCGACCATGCCCTGGAGCTGAATGACAGGATCATCACGCAGCCGGATGTGTATTACTTTTCCGTGCCCTGCAGCTTTACGAAACAGGAACCGGACGGCACACACCGGCCAAAGGCAGGCATGGAGCCGCTGTTCGTCATGCGTGCCTGTCAGATCGGCGCCTATGCCGGAAAGACAGCAGGGGGAACGGTCATCGATGAAACCTGGCGGGAAAATGACGGGCTTGTCAATACGGCCTCCGCGAGG
>JAGCAV010000450.1 GCA_017652545.1 Lachnospiraceae bacterium | reverse complement strand
CCGCGCAGTTGACATTCTTTACAATACCGTCATCGATCCTCAGTTTGAAAGATTGCACGGTGACCTGGATAAAATCCTGGCCGTCACACTGGAAGAGATGCGCGAGACCGACTGGCGGTCCTTCGCGGAGGAGGAAGCCTGGGCAGAAACGCTGGAACGGCTTCTGAAGGACGAAGCCGATCTTGTGACCCGTTTTGACGCGGAGCCCTCCGAAGAAAAGCAGAAAAAAGAGAAGAAAAGAAAAGCCAGGCAGATCATCCGGGTGGACGAGGCCGCGCTGGAAAAGATGCATGGATATGTAGAGCTGACTTTCGGAAGATCCTATATGAGTGAAGCCCAGACAAAGAGGCTGTGCTACCGGCTCTGCCGGGGTGCCCATGCTGACTGTTCCCTCTACTACACCGACGGAGTTGCCGTAAATCCCGTCATTGTCAACGCCCAGCATGTCAATGCCGTCCGCCATGTCAGGAACAACCAGCGCCTGTTCCTGAACATGCAGAATGTGATCCGGCGCAATGTGGAAAGCCTTACCGCTTACCTGAAGAGGGCACTGGAGCTGAGGACCATGACCGAGCAGATTCCGTCCACCGCGGGCACCGTCATTCCCGCCAGGCTGTGGAAGGTCGGCCGGCTGGAAGACCCGGGAAAGCTGTTCTACCGCACCACAAAAGCGCTCTCCACCGAGTTTGCCGTAGAGATCCTGATGGACGGAAGCGGATCCCAGCGGGAGCGGCAGGGCCTGGTTGCCATTCAGGCCTATATCATCAGCGCGGCGCTCTCGGGGATCGGCCTTCCCCACCGGATCGAGAGTTTCTGTGCTTTCTGGGATTACACCATCATGCAGAGACTGCGGGATTTTGATGAGCCGCCTCAGGCAGATCAGAAAGTCCTGCAGTTCGTCACATCCTCCAACAACCGCGACGGCCTGGCGATCCGTGCCGCGGGAGACACGCTTCTGCAGCGCCGTGAGGAAAACCGGATCCTGATCGTCCTTTCAGACGGAAAGCCCAACGACGTGATCGTGAACCGTCCCGGTTCCCGCAATCCCGTGCCTTACTGCGGAGATTACGGTGTGAAGGACACGGCCTTCGAGATCCGGTCCCTGCGCGCGCAGGGCGTTTATGTGCTGGGCGTTTTTACCGGAAAAGAAAAAGACCTTTCCGCTGAAAAACTCATCTTCGGAAAGGACTTTGCGTATGTGCGGGATATCCGGAATTTTTCCAGGATCGTCGGTCTTTATCTTCACAGGCTTCTGGAGCAGGACACCGGGAGCCTTGCTTAGGAGACTGCGTCATTTCTCTCCCAGGAACAGCAGCCTCAGAACCCCGACACGCCTCACGATATACCGGCAGACCGGGACCGGGATCAGCAGCCCGCCTGCAAAGCACAGCAGAATGCAGAGCCATGCCGGCAGATGCAGAATATTCCAGGTAAGCAGACGGATCGCGGTGATCACCGGCTCCGAAAAGATATAGATATCCATGGAGATCAGCCCTGCAGCCCGAATCCAGCCTGCGGCAAGCTGCCAGGAATGTGCCGAGCCGCGTCTGGAATGGACCTCAAGCCGGTCACTGATATAGTCTGACAGGCACAGGCACAGATGGCTGCCGGTGACGGCTGTCAGAAAATACCAGAGGCCTCCGTACCTGAAGCCCATGATGTTGCCGATCACGAAAAAGATCAGTGATACGGCGGCTGCCTGCCGGGTCTCCAGAAGCGCCTCAAATGCCTCATAATACTCGCGAAGCATCAGTCCGAGCACGAAGAAGACAAAGTACCGGGGAAACCTGATCTGCCAGTTCAGCGCATAGGCAGCCGAACTGAACAGCATGGCTGCGAAAAAGACCAGGTTCAGGTTGCTCCTGCGCACCAGCAGCGCGCCGACCAGACAGCACAGGAACAGGATGTACAGAAACCACATGGCGGTGTTGGGGCTGTCGCCGATCAGGATCCGCCAGGCACTGCCCGGTTCCCAGGTCTTCAGCGCGAACCTGTTCATCCAGAGCTTCAGCGGAACATACAGCAGGCTCATAACGGCGTACGGGATCAGCAGCCTTACGGCTCTTTTTCCGATCCATCTGCGTCTGGCGGCAGAAAACACGCCCCCTTCCAGGTCCAGAAGGGATACGGCCAGGAATCCGGAGAGCATAAAAAACAGGGGCATATGAAAACTGTAGATCACTGACAACGGGATCGCCACGGCATTGCTCACCGAACCGGTCTGTTTGAGCGCATGACCAAGGACGACCAGGATGATCCCGATCCCTTTACACATGTCTATCTCGTCGTAGTGCTTCCTTTCCATTTCATCCCCCGAATCTGCTGATCGTCACATTCACTTGTCGTATTTTGTCAGGTTGAATCTCTGGATAATTGAGCAGATCTTGGTCACGTAATTCGGATCCGTTGCGTATCCGCCGTCCTTGATCAGCTGGATCGTTTTTTTGTAGTTTTTGTTTCCAATCACTCCGGCATAGCGCAGTTTGCTTCCGTTCTTCGCAGACCGGAGATAGTTGGAGTGATCGCGGATGCTGTCGGACATGTCCGGATAAGCCCTGAACTCGGCTGTGATCGTCACAAACCCCTTGCCGTACCACTCCTGGGTCTTCTTTGAGAATGTGGCGCCGGCCCAGTCGGAATCCCAGGTGTTGCCGGAAAGCTGCGCCTTCATTCCGAAGAAATTGTTGGCTTCCATGGCAAGGCTGGTGCTGCCGTATCCGCTCTCCAGGATCGCCTGGGCGATGGTCACGGAAGCAAGGATGCCGGTGTTCTTCATATCCTCCTTCGCAAGGGGACCGATCTTTTCAATGAATTCCTCCTCGCTCAGCCGGCTCTGGGGATGCACGCTGCCATCCTTCCGGAAATAGTATTCTGTGCCCTTGACTGTCGCCCATACACTTTCAAACCGGGCGCCTCTGGACCCTGCGCTGCCAGACGTTTTAAATCCGTATTGCTTTCCGCTGATCGTGACCAGGCCGGTCTGCATTTTTCCGGCTGTTCCGGCCGTGGTGCTCCGCTTGAAATAAAAATAGCTCCCGTTGATCTTTTTCAGGCCGGTGTACACATATCCGCTCTTGTCAACGCAGTACCAGGCCCCTTCGATCTTCTTCCAGCCGTTTTTGGCAAATTTGCCGTTTTCCTTTTTATACCGGAACTTCTTCTTTCCGTTGACGCGTTTGCCTTTCCATTTTCCCCCGGAGAGCACCTCCGATCCGGAAGGCACTTTAATATTCGCTGCCTGAACAGCGCTGCCCGCCATCATCAGGCAGGCCAGCACCACCAGCAGACCGAAAAGCGTCCTGTACCTTTTCATCATTTCCTTCATACCCGCAGCCCCTTATTCCACTCTCAACTCTCCAGACTCCACTCTCATAAAGCTCCACTCCCGTGAAGCTCCACTCTCAACTCTCCACACTCCACTCTCTTAAACCAGGTCTCTCGACTCGACCATGATCAGTGTTCCGCCGGCAAACGTGACCACGCCTTCTTCTTCCGCCACTTCATTGCTGATCCCAAGGCTCCCGGCACTCGGGAAATCCGCATTTGTCAGCGGATATTTAAACCCGCGCAGCGTCAGGCCTTTCACATCTCCTCCCCAGGGAATCAGTGAGACGTAATGTCCCCACTGGGCGGAGCGTCTGATCCGAAAAGGCTCCCGGTGCATGCTGATCCGGTTTGCCGGATCCACCAGGATCATGTCCGCCCCCTGCCGCATCACCAGCTCCATGGTCTGCAGGTTGCCAAGCACATGGTCGATCCTGCTGCCGGTCCCTCCGAGTACGGTGATCCTGTCACACCCGAGCTCCAGCGCCAGTTCCGCCCCGATCTGTGTGTCGGTAAAATCCTTCTCCGGTTTGTACCGGCGGATCACACTGCCCGCCCGCTGGTATGATTCCAGAAGTTCTCCTTCCGCATCCTGCAGGACCAGCGAGTCAAAATCTCCCACGATATGGTCCGGAAAAATGCCCGCCTCCCGGCATACCTTAAGACCGGCATCCGCGGCAATCACATGGTCCCATGTGTCCTGCTCAGCATTTTCCGTACGATGAAACCAGGAGGCAGCAAACGCTGCCTCCAGTGTTCCCCCTGTAATCAGGAGGCACCGGCCATGGCCGGTTTTGTATTCCGTTCTGATATTCATTCTCCGTTACGCAAAGACCGGCGCAAGCGCGGCAGAGAGGGCATCCTTCTTTGCCTGTGCCTCATCCCTGTCTTTGCCCTTTGTCGTGTAATATGCCTTGATCTTGGGCTCTGTTCCGGACGGCCGCACGATCACAACGCCGCCATCCTCCAGTCCGAGCCGGAGGACATTTGATTTCGGAAGTCCGGTCGCCGCAGTGTCAAGGTAGTCGATCGTATCCGCCACTTTCACGCCGCCGATCTCGGCAAGGGGTTCTTCCCTGAGGGAGGTCATGATCCCCTTCATCTTGTCCATGCCGGTCAGGCCCGGGAATTCGAAGCTGTCGATCTGGTTGAGGTATCTGCCGTACTGCGCATAGATCTCCTCCAGTCTCTGCTTGATGGAGGAGCCGATGCTCCTGTAGTATGCGGCCATCTCACAGATCAGCATGGAGCCGATGATGGCATCCTTGTCACGCACATATGTGCCGGCCAGATATCCGTAGCTCTCTTCAAAACCGAAGATAAAGCGCTCTTCCTCACCCTTTGCCTCCAGCCCGGCGATCTGATCGCCGATCCACTTGAAGCCGGTCAGCACATGGCGCAGTTCCACGCCGTAATGCTCAGCAACCTTGTCTGCCAGCGGCGTTGACACGAGTGACATGACCGCGACCGGATCCTTCGGCATGGTGCCTTTCTCGATTCTTCCCGCGCAGATGTAGTCCAGCAGCAGGACGCCCATCTCATTGCCGGAGACCAGCTCATAGCTGCCGTCCGGGCAGCGCATGGCAATGCCGACCCTGTCAGCATCCGGATCCGTGGCCAGCATCAGATCAGCGCCGATCTCCTTCGCCAGTTCAAGGCCCTTTTCAAGGGCGGCAAAGATCTCCGGATTGGGGTATGAGCAGGTCGTGAAATAACCGTTGGGGTATTCCTGCTCGGGAACGATGCTGATGTCGGTAATGCCGATGTCCTGCAGGACTCTCGTCACCGGGACGAGGCCGGTTCCGTTCAGCGGAGAGTATGCCAGCTTTAATCCTGCTGTTTTGCACAGGCCCGGACGTACCTGGCGGCTCTCGATCGCCGCATAGAGCGCATCCTTGCAGTCATCGCCCACAAATCTGATCAGGCCCTTTTCCACGCCCTCAGCGAATGACATGTATTTCGCGCCGGTCAGCACATCCGTCTTCTGGATCGAATCGTAGACCACTGCGGCCGCCTCATCGGTCATCTGGCATCCGTCCGGCCCGTACGCCTTGTAGCCGTTATACTTTGCGGGGTTATGGGAGGCTGTGACCATGATGCCCGCGTTGCAGTGATAGTAACGGGTCGCGAAGCTCAGGCCAGGAACCGGCATCAGTTCGTCGTAGATGCGCACATTGATTCCGTTGGCCGCCAGCACGCCCGCCGCGTCTCTGGCAAAATTCCAGCCCTTCAGTCTGCTGTCATAGCTGATCGCCACGGTCTGGGTCCCGCCCTGGGTCTTCACCCAGTCAGCCACACCCTGGGTCGCCTGCCTGACCACCCAGATGTTCATCAGGTTGGTACCTGCGCCTAGCGTTCCACGCAGGCCTGCTGTACCAAACTCCAGCTTGACGGCAAAGCGCTCTTTAATGGCATTATCATCTCCCTCTATGTCCTGCAGTTCCTTTTTCAGGTCATAGTCAAGCAGATCTGCTTCCAGCCAGCGTTTATAGTCGTCCTGATACATAGTCCACTCCTCCCTTTCGGTATGCTTGTTAGATTGCTGCCTTCTCTTTATTCATTTTGTTCGTTATCACGCAGAAAGGAAACGATCCCGCTGATACATTCATCCAGGGATGAATTGTTCGGAAAAGTCCTTTCTATTCCTGCCTGCTTCAGCTTTTTCCCGGAAAAGTCCTTCTGGTCAGCCAGAAACCTTCTGCACATCTCCTCATACTGGGGAGCCGCCTGCGAACGTTCCCGCCTGAGGGCTCTCTCCAGGCGGATGCCGTCGTCCGT
>JAGCAV010000449.1 GCA_017652545.1 Lachnospiraceae bacterium | reverse complement strand
TCTTATCTCCCGGCCAGATCTGAGATGATCCGGGCCGCGATCATCAGGCCTGCTGCTGCCGGAACAAACGCTGTGCTTCCGGGAATGCTCCGCCGCCGTGATCCTGATGCTTCCTGCTCCGAACTGACGCTGTCAGCCGGTCCCTGTGCCATATCTTCCGCTCCGGGTCCATCTCCTTCCGGAAGGATCGGGCGGATCGGCGGCTCATCCGAGTAAACAACGGTCAGCCGCTCAACACCTCTTTTTTTCAGTTCCCTTCGCATGACCCTGGCCAGCGGGCAGATCTGTGTTTCGTAAATGTCCGCCACCTTCAGTCTTCCGGGATCCAGCTTGTTCCCGGTTCCCATTGAACTGATGATCGGCACACCGGCGCTCCGGCACCGCAGGATCAGCTCGATCTTGGCTGTGACCGTATCGACCGCATCCACGACATAATCGTACTCCGAAAAATCGAATTCGTCTGCATTCTCCGGAAGGAAGAAGCAGTTTCGCGTATGAACAGCGGCTTTGGGATTGATCCGCTGCATCCGCTGCTTCATCACCTCGGTCTTATACATCCCCACTGTGTCCAGGGTCGCTATGATCTGCCGGTTCAGGTTGCTTATGTCTATCCGGTCACTGTCTACCAGGGTAAATGTCCCGACACCGCTTCGCGCCAGTGCCTCACATACATAACCGCCAACGCCGCCGAGTCCGAACACGGCAGCATGAGAAGAAGCGATCCTCTCCATCGCCTCCTTCCCCAGCAGGAGCTGTGTTCTGCCAAACTGATCCATTCCTTATGAGTCCTTTCCCGGTATCTTTCCAGAACATCATAGCACAGAAAAAAGAAGTTTGTCCATCACGCCAAAAACGGCGTCTCCTTCACGGATTCGCCGTTTTCGTGTTCTTTTTTTGTTCAGCTGCCGCTTTCCTATCCGTCTATCCTTCCGACAGATCCGCCCCTGATCAGTTCTGCCGGCACCACAATGCGTTCGATAATGGTCGCCTTCGGACTTTCGATCAGATCGATCAGCTTCTGAGCCGCAATGGTACCGATCTGTTTCGCGTCCTGACGGACTGTCGTAAACGGCGGATCCATCACCTGGGAGAGAAAGATACCGTCGTAACCTGCTACGGATACATCCCTGCCGATCGTCAGATTCATGGCACGGAGCTTGTTGACGCCTCCCAGGCAGGTCAGGTCATCCGGATACAGGATACAGGTGGGCGGCTGCGGAAGTTTCATCAGTTCTTCTGTCTGCTGTTCGGCAGCCTTGACATCACGGTACTGGATCTCTCTGATATACGCTTCATCGACCGCCAGCTGATGATCGGCCATTGTGTGATAAAACCCGTTCAGCCTGGCTCTGGTCACAGAGGAATCCGCGCCGTGGATGTATGCGATCCGCCTGTGTCCGCACTCGTAAATGTAATCCACCAGTTCCTTCATTCCTTTCAGGTTGTCGGATACGATCGCGATCCTGTTGTCAAACGCGTGATCCAGTGTCACAACCGGCAGGTCACTCAGGATCAGTTCCTGGATGGAATGGTCGTAGAAGTCGATATTCGCGATCAGCACGCCATCCACACCGCGATAGCGGCAATGCTCCAGGTAAGAAGTCTTTCTGGTCGCGATCCGTTCTGTCGCAAAGGTGATGTCATACCCGTTCCTCTCCGCCTCTGCCTTGAAGTTCTCCAGAACATGGGAATAAAAATCATGCGTCAGTCCGCTGTTCTGTTCATCGGTAAACAGCACAGCCAGATTGTAGGATCTCTTGGTTTTCAAAGCGCGGGCAGAAGAATTGGGGTAATATCCCAGCCGCGCTGCCGTGGCACGAACCTTCTCCCGGGTTGGTTTGCCTATATCACTGTAGTCGTTGAGCGCTTTGCTGACGGTGGCTACCGAGACACCGCATTCCCTTGCGATATCCTTCATGGAAACCATTGGCGCACCCCTCCTTTCACCTGGTGAAATCCGTGAACCCGCTTCGCAGGTTCTGGTCCATTATGCTTTCAAACAGTTCTGCGTATCGGATCCACGGCTGCTTCGCCTGCAGCTGATCAGCCTTTCACACTGCCTGCCGCCACACCGCCGACAATATACTTGGAAAGAATCAGATATACAAGGATAACCGGGAAGATCGAGAATGCAATCGTCACATAGACCTGTCCCATATCAAACTTCAGGAAGTCCGCGCTTCGCAGCTGGGCGATCAGGATCGGCAGCGTTTTCAGCTTGTCCTTGTGCAGGATCAGGGCGGGAACGAAGTAATTGTTCCAGCTTCCGACAAAGGTAAAGATGGCCTGGACCGCAATTGCCGGCTTCATCAGATGAATGATGATGGTATTGAAAGTGTAAAACTCCCCTGCTCCGTCAATCCTGGCAGCCTCGATCAGGGCCATGGGCAGATTGCTCTCCATGTACTGCTTCATATAGAAATAAGTGACCGGTGCCGCGATACTGGGAATGATCAGCGGAATGAAGTTGTCCTGCAGTTTCATTCTGGTGACCAGCTGCAGGAAGCCGAGCGCTGTAACCTGCGACGGGATCATCATCACTGCAAGGATAAAAGTTGCGATATATTTTTTCAGTTTGAAGTCATATGCGTAGATCGCATAAGCTGTCATGGTTGAAAAATATGTACACAGCGCCGCACTGCTCAGGGCAACCACCAGGGAGTTGATCATGCCTCTCACGATGGGAAGCGTTCCGCCCAGAACTCCCTGGAAATTCTTGATCAGGAACGAGCTTGGGACCGGAGTAAAGCCCTTTGTCAGCTCACCATGAGATCTGGTGGCATTGATGAACAGTACATAAAACCAGAACAGGCAGAGGAAAGAGATCACGATCAGAACAATATAGGCAATCGTCCTTCTGGCATGAATGCCGAGACCTTTTGATTTTTTATCCATCATTTTATCATCCCTCCTACTTCTGGCTTCGCGAATTGATCCTGAACACGATCAGTGACAGGATGCCCGTAACAATAAACAGCAGCACGGACAGAGCGCCGCCCATTCCATAGTTCTTGCTGAACAGGTGCTTGTTCAGGAACATGATCATGGTCATGGAAGAACGAAGCGGATCACCGCTTCCGTTGGTCAGGATCTGCGGCACATCGAACATCTGCAGACCGCCGATCAGGGACGTGATCATCACATACAGCAGGATGGGGCGAAGCAGCGGCAGCGTCACTCTGAAGAAGACCTGCGTGGCGGTCGCTCCGTCAACCGAAGCCGCCTCAAAAAGCGATGAATCAATACCCAGCATGCCTGCCATGAGAAGGATCGTTGTGTTACCGAACCACATCAGGAAGTTCATGAACGCAACCAGCGAGCGGACACTCCATTTATTCGCCATAAACTTGAACGGGGCTTTCAGGATGCCTGCCCCGATCAGGAGGGAATTGATCGGACCGCTGTCCGCAAACAGCGTAAAGAACAGCATTGCAAAAGCAGAAGCCATGATCAGGTTGGGCAGGTAGATCACTGTTTTGAAGAAGCGCTGGCCCTTCAGCCTGAGACTGGGATCCGAAAACCATGCGCCAAGGAGCAGCGACACCAGGATCTGAGGAACAAAACCCATGATCCACATGATCATCGTATTCTTCAGATAGATCCATATATCACCGTCTTTGAAAAGCTTGGCGAAGTTCGCAAAGCCGACAAAATTCGGTCCCACCTGGGTAAGCCCTGCACGATAGTTTTCAAAAAAACTGTTATAAATGGTACTTACCAGCGGAATAAACTGAAAGATCAGATAGACCACGATAAACGGGATCAGGAAGATATATCCCCACCTGTTATATCGGACGACCTTTCCTTTTGATGTCTTCCCCATGATAAAACCTCCGAATAAAGGAAATCATACTCAAACCGGCTTTCCCGACCGGGTAATTTCCAGTTCTTTCCATTAGAAGGGCCTGCCTGGTATCACCAGGCAGGCCCCTGTCAGTCATTGTTCTTTTATCTCGTCACTTTTGCTGCAAAACCTTTTATATCCGAATTAGTAGGTCAGTTCCGGATACTTCTCGGTAACGCTCTTGTAGAACTGATCCAGAGCTTCTTCATAGGTTGCATTGCCGTCGAAGTAGTTCTTCATAGCCTGCTGCAGGGACTCGGTGTAGCCCTGATCGTAAGCGGAGACTTTGGACTTGTCGCAGTTCTCGGCGCCGGCGCAGAACATGGGAAGCGGGTTCATGCCGCCCAGAACAGCACTGCTGTAGGACTCGTCAGCTGCCATCTCTTCCATGGCAGGCTTGTTGTTGACAAAGTCATTGTATTTCACAACGATCTCTTTCATGATGTCGGTGTCGCAGGTCAGCTTGCGGATGATGTCAGCAACCAGCTCGGTGTTGTCGGTTCCGGTTGCAGCAGCGATCCATGTGCCGCCCCAGCAGAAGCCCTGCGGGCCTTCGGTTGCGCCCCAGCCGCCGTCATGAGCGATGGAACCTTCAACATCAGCAGCCATGCAGAAGTCGATGAACCATGCCGGTCCAAAGTAGCAGAATACCTTTCCTTCCGGATAGAAGCCCTTGCTCCAGTCATCGGACCACAGATCATGGGTACCGGTCTCGTTGGCGTCTACCATTTCCTTGGAGTCATCGATCCATGCCTTGATCATATCGTCAAGAATGATCTTGCCGTCCTGAACGAGCGGACCGGAAACATTGTCGGAGTAAACACGATAGGTATCATTTGCGGAGGAGGTCATGAAATAGCCGGCCTCAGCCATTTTCGCAGCGGTCTCCTTGAAGGCAGCCCAGTCAGCAACTGCAGCCTGCACATCAGCGGGCTCATCGCTTCCGAGCACTTCCTTGGCGATCTCACGGTTGTAGATCAGAACGCCCGGGCAGCCCTGCCATGAAACACCCTTCAGCTGGCCGTTGGAATCTGTAACGATGTCTTTGGTGTACTGATACTGGTTGGCCAGATCCTCATCGGTGATGCCCAGATCCGCAACCGGCATGGTGAACTCAGTATCAACATACTTCAGAGCATAGTCAGACTCAAGCAGGAACATGTCGATCTTTTCATCATCAGCCTTGTCAGCCTGTGCAAGCAGGTTCTCATCAAGGTTGTTCTGATATGCGTTGTCAGCGCTGGGAGTGATTGTCCAGACAACATCCACATCACCGATCTTGCCGTGTGTTCCGTCTACCTCTTCATAACCCGGATACAGGTTAACCATACGGGTCTGGAATTCGTCGTTCCAGCAGTAGATGTTCAGCACGCTGCCGTCTGCCATTGCGGTAACAGCCATTGCTCCGGCCATGGCCGCGGCAAGAGTCATACCAACAAGCTTCTTGTTCATAGTGTTTCCTCCTTACATGTTTGTACAAAATGGTGTTTAGAAAGGTCTGTCGAAAACAGGTTTTCGTGTTTTCGACTGTCTGCTCAGTTTCGAAAATCACTTAATCGTTTTCATGGGCAAATCATAGCGCGTTCTTCACGAAAGCGCAACTCTTTTTTGAGATTTTTTATTCATTTTACCTTTTTCACAAAAACAGACCCCTGATTTTGGCTATATTTCACAACTCCTCGAATCATGCCGAACGAAATCAGTCCGGAAACGCGGTTTTGATCGATGTTTTTTCGAAACCAGTTTCGTCCTGCACCTGTGCTTTTCCTTATTGTCTGATTTCTTTTATAATAATGTCCATTATTCGCTCACATATCCTATATTTCCTTTTATGTATATTCTTTATCTCGTTTTATCAGCTTTGTATCGTGATTATGCCCTGTTTGACGCCTGTATTTTTGTCAGTTTTTGCACTGTTGTTTCTATTGATTCTTTTCTGTTCATCCGATATACTTTACTAAATCGTTTTCTCCATATCCGCGGGTATACTTCTGCCAGTTGAAAAGATGCTCCGCGGCGTATGGTGCTTACCGACAAAGTACAGACACCGGACCCAAGATATGCTGAAAGGAGAACCTTCCATGAAATTTGGATACTTTGATGACGCTGCAAAGGAGTATGTGATCACCACACCCAGGACGCCGCTCCCCTGGATCAATTACCTGGGCTGCAGCGATTTCTTTTCGCTGATCTCCAATACCTGCGGGGGCTACAGTTTTTATAAGGACGCGAAGCTCCTTCGCCTGACCCGCTACCGCTACAATTCCGTCCCGTATGATTCGAACGGAAAATACTACTATATCAAGGAAGGCGATACCCTCTGGAACCCCGGCTGGCAGCCCACACAGACGCAGCTCGACCGTTATGAGTGCCGCCACGGCATCGGCTATACCCGTTTCCTGTCCGCCAGGAACGGACTGGCTGTGGATCTTCTGAACTTTGTCCCCATGGATGCCACCTGTGAGATCAATTCCCTGACACTTAAGAATGAAACGGATCAGCCCAAATCCATACAGCTGTATTCCTATGTTGAATTCTGTCTGTGGAACGCCATGGATGACATGACCAACTTCCAGCGGAATCTGAGCACCGGCGAAGTTGAGGTCATCGGCTCCTCGATCTATCACAAAACCGAATACAGGGAACGCCGCAACCACTATGCCGTCTTTTCCGTAAACGCCCCTGTGGATGGTTTCGACACCAGCCGGGAAGACTTTATCGGCCGTTATAATCCGGCTTCCGACCCGCAGGCCATCTCAGACGGCGGCTGCAAAAACTCTGTCACCAGCGGCTGGTTCCCGGTCGGCGCACATCAGATCAATGTGGAACTCGCGCCGGGAGAAGAGAAAAATTATATCTTCATCCTGGGATATGTTGAGAATCCCTCAGATGACAAATGGGAAGCGCCCGGCGTCATCAATAAGAAACCGGCGCTTCTGCTTCTCTCCCGCTTTGATACGGCAGAAAAGGTTGACGCAGCATTCCGTGCCCTTCAGGATTACTGGACCGGGCTGCTGTCCACCTACAGCGTGGACACACAGAATGACAAAGTCAACCGCATGGTCAATATCTGGAATCAGTATCAGTGCATGGTCACATTCAACATGTCCCGCTCCGCTTCCTATTACGAGTCGGGAATCGGGCGCGGCATGGGCTTCAGAGACAGCTGTCAGGACCTGCTCGGTTTTGTGCATCTGATCCCGGAAAGGGCCAGGGAACGAATCATCGACATCGCTTCCACCCAGTTCCAGGACGGATCCGCCTAACACCAGTACCAGCCGCTGACCAAGAAGGGCAACATGGAGATCGGCAGCGGTTTTAATGACGATCCGCTCTGGCTGATCGCGGCCGTCGCGGCATATCTGAAGGAAACAGGCGATACATCGATCCTGGATGTTCCCACTCCGTTCGATTCGGATCCTGCAACAGCCGTTCCGCTCTTTGAGCATCTGACACGCTCGTTTACGTATACCGCCCAGCACAAAGGCCCGCACGCCCTTCCGCTGATCGGCAGCGCCGACTGGAATGACTGCCTGAACCTGAACAGCATCTCAGCATAACCCGTTGAGCCCTTCCAGACAACAGGCCCCTCTGAAGGCCCTGTTGCAGAGTCCGTATTTATCG
>JAGCAV010000448.1 GCA_017652545.1 Lachnospiraceae bacterium | reverse complement strand
CGTATTCGTGTACTTCGCGAGCTGGAAAACAAAACGACGGAAGAAATGGCACAGGCGACCGATCTTACGGTTCCGGAATATCTGGAATATGAATCCGGCATGCAGGATCTGAACTTTACATTTATCTATCGGTGCTCTCTGGCACTGAAAGTATCTGTTACGGATATCCTGGAAGGTTACAGCCCGACCCTGCGTTCCTATACACTGACCAGGACCGGCGCAGGCCAGAAGATCTCCAGCGCTCACGGCATGACGTATTACAACCTTGCGTATGCGTTCCAGAACAGGATCGCCGAGCCGCTCTATGTGCGCAGCATTTTCGATGAAGCTGCCCAGGACCGGCCGATCGACCTGACAAAGCATGAAGGACAGGAGTGCGATATCGTCGTTGACGGCAGCCTGAAGGTGCAGATCGGTGAGCACAGCGAGATCCTTGGCCCCGGCGACAGCATCTACTATGACAGCAGCACGCCTCACGGCATGATCGCTGTCGGCGGCCGTGACTGCATCTTCTACGCCATCGTCCTGAACCCGGCCGGAGAGCCGATCCCGGAGCTTACCCAGCATCCGATCATTGAGGAAGCCACCGCTGCACAGACTGTCGATGACAGTGAGCGGATCTGGCATGAATTCATCAGTGTGGAGGAGAACGAGAAAGGGACCCCGACCTCCATTACATTCAGGAACGCCGATCGTTTCAACTTCGGCTTTGACCTTGTGGATGAACTGGCGAAGCGTGATCCCGAAAAGCTGGCCATGCTGCATATCTCCAAAGACGGGACAGAGCGCAGGATCACTTTTGAGGATGTGCGCAAGGAATCTTCGCGCTGCGCCAATTATTTTAAATCACTCGGGATCAAGAAGGGCGACCGCGTCATGCTGATTCTGAAACGCCATTACCAGTTCTGGTATGCGATCGTCGGACTCAACAAGCTTGGTGCCATTGCGATTCCCGCGACCAACCAGCTGCTGGCACACGACCTGGAGTATCGTCTGCAGGCTGCCGGCATTACATCCATCCTGTGTACAGCCGACGGTGATACGGCGCATCAGGTGGAGATTGCGCAGGAACACTGCCATATGCTGGAAAATATGATGATCGTGAACGGAGACAGACCGGGATGGCGCTCTTTTGACGAGGAATATCCGCTCTTCAGTTCCCGTTTCCGCAGGACCGGGACATCTCCGTGCGGCGACGATCTGATGCTGATGTACTTTACATCCGGGACATCCGGATATCCCAAGATCGCGGCGCATACCTACAAATATCCGCTCGGCCATTTCCATACGGCAAAATACTGGCATACAGTGGATCCCGAAGGCCTGCACTTTACCATCTCCGATACCGGATGGGCCAAGGCGACATGGGGCAAGATCTATGGCCAGTGGCTGTGTGAGGGCGCGATCTTCGTATATGACTTTGACCGCTTCGACGCCTCAAAGATCCTGCCGATGTTTGCGAAGCATCACATCACGACGTTCTGCGCGCCGCCGACCATGCTCCGCATGATGATCAAGCAGGACATCAGCAAATATGACTTCTCCTCTGTGAAGCACATGACAACAGCGGGTGAAGCGCTTAATCCGGAAGTATACCGCCAGTTTGAAAAGGCTACAGGCCTTCGGATCATGGAAGGGTTCGGCCAGTCGGAATCCGCTCTGATCATCGGCAACCTGGTCGGTGCGCCGCATAAGATCGGTTCAATGGGCAAACCGGTCCCGACCTACGATGTCGCGCTGCTTGATGAGAATGGCAAACCGGTACCGTTCGGTGAGGAAGGCGAGATCTGCATCAATATCAGCAAAGGTGTTCCCTGCGGTCTTGCGGTCTGCTACTACAACAATGAGGATGAAACCAGAGAAACCTGGAAAGACGGCTGGTACCATACGGGAGACCTTGCCTGGAAGGATGAGGACGGTTTCTACTGGTATGTAGGCAGAAAGGACGATGTGATCAAATCTTCCGGCTACCGCATCGGACCGTTCGAGATCGAAAGCGTGCTGATGGAGCTGCCCTATGTGCTTGAATGCGGCGTGAGTGCCGCCAAGGATCCGGTCAGGGGCTTTGTGGTCAAAGCCAGCATCGTTCTTGTCCCCGGCAAAGAAGGGTCAGACGAGCTTGTGAAGGAAATTCAGGAATATGTCAAGGTGCACACGGCCCCGTACAAGTATCCGCGAATTGTCGTATTTAAGGATCAGCTGCCGAAGACCGTGAGCGGAAAGATCATCAGACATGAATTATAAAAGAATAACGCTCCTGTGCGGGCATTATGGCAGCGGGAAAACGAACATCGCCGTCAATATGGCGCTGGATGTGCGAAGACAGACAGAGCGGGTAGCCATTGCCGATCTGGATATCGTCAATCCCTATTACCGCTCGGCGGACAGCGTCCGGGAACTGGATGAAGCGGGAATCCGGCTGATCGTTTCCCGGTACGCGAATTCCAATGTTGACATACCGGCCATGCCCCAGGAAATGTACGCGATCGTGGACGACAGGGAGCTCACCTGCATTGTGGATGTGGGAGGAGACGACCGCGGCGCCTATGCGCTGGGAAGACTTTCACCGGCCATCCGCGAGGAAAATAATTATGATATGCTGCTGGTTGTCAACCGCTTCCGCCCGCTGACGCGGGACGCGGAATCGACCATGGAAGTCATGAGGGAAATCGAGGAAGCCGCCTCCCTGAAGTTCACAGGCATTATTAATAACTCCAATCTGGGAGCCGCGACAACACCGGAAGATGTGCTTTCCTCTCTGGCCT
Source organism: Lachnospiraceae bacterium (assembly GCA_017652545.1). The sequence continues at coordinate 8,529 of JAGCAV010000448.1, read as the reverse complement.
ACGCCGATGAGGTTGCGCGCCTTTGCTCGCTTCCCGTTGTCATGACCAGTGTTACACAGGATATCGGCGAAAAGCTGCAGGACCGGATCGGAAATCTTTTTCCGATGCATCTGCAGAAGCGGCCTGTATAATAAGCAAATCCGATCAAGAAGGAGGATATTATGGCAAAACTGACATTCAAAACAGATGAGTGCAAAGGATGCGGTCTCTGCGTTGAAGCATGTCCCAAGGGGATCCTTCAGCTGGCGAAGGAAACCATTAACAAGAAAGGACATCACCCCGCGGAGTGTGTTGATGAAGCTGCTTGCATCGCCTGCGCATCCTGTGCGACGATGTGTCCCGACTGCATTATCAAAATCGAAAAGTGAGGTGAGATGAATTGGCAGAAAAAGTATTAATGAAGGGAAATGAAGCCATAGCGGAAGCTGCGATCATCGCCGGCTGCCGTCATTATTTCGGATATCCGATCACGCCGCAGACAGAGATCGCGGCCTATCTGGCAAAGAGAATGCCCAAAATCGGCGGAACATTTCTTCAGGCGGAAAGCGAAATTGCCGCCATCAATATGGTCTACGGTGTTTCTGCGGCAGGCAAGCGCGTGATGACATCCTCCTCCAGCCCGGGAATCTCACTGAAAAGCGAAGGCATTTCCTACCTTGCAGGTTCGGATCTTCCCGCTCTGATCGTCAACTGCCAGAGAGGCGGCCCCGGCCTTGGCGGCATTCAGCCCAGTCAGTCCGATTACTTCCAGGCAACCAGGGGCGGCGGTCATGGTGATTACCATCTGATCGTTCTCGCACCCTCTTCCGTGCAGGAGATGGCCCAGCTGACGATCCGCGGTTTCGAACTGGCGGATGAGTACCGCATGCCCGCCATGGTTCTTGCCGACGGTACGATCGGCCAGATGATGGAACCGGTCTCCTTCGATTTTGAAGTGAAGGAAGCGCCCGAAAAGCCCTGGGCAACCACAGGCACAAAGATGGCCAGGGAACACAACATCGCGAACTCACTGTATCTGAAACCGGATGTGCTGGAAGCCAAAAACATTGAGCGCTATCAGAAATACGCACAGGTCTGTGAGAAAGAAGCCCTTGCGGAAGAATACCTTCTGGATGATGCCGAGATCGTGATCGCGGCTTTCGGTATTGCAGCCCGTGTTTCAAAGAACGCGGTGAACGCTGCCAGAGCCGAAGGCATCAAGGTTGGTCTGATCCGTCCCATTACCCTGTGGCCGTTCCCGACGAAGGTCTTCCAGAAGACACTCGGCACAGCCAGACAGATCATCAGCGTTGAGCTGTCCATGGGTCAGATGATCGAAGATGTGAAACTCGCGACAGAATGCAAGGTTCCGGTCACACTCTGCAACAGGGTGGGCGGCATGATCCCGTCTCCGGAACAGGTCTTTGAAGCCATCAGGGCAGCAGCCGGAAAGGCAGGTGAATAATATGGTAGTTTTCGAGAAACCTCATGCACTGACAGATATCCCTCTTCATTATTGTCCCGGCTGTACACACGGTATTGTTCACCGCCTTGTGGCCGAAGCGATCGATGCGCTTGAGATCGAGGGAAGAACGGTCGGCATCGCGCCGGTCGGATGCTCCGTAATGGCATACGATTATTTCCGCTGCGATATGCTTGAAGCTGCCCACGGCCGCGCGCCGGCAGTTGCGACAGGCGTCAAGAGATCGGATCCGGATAACCTCATTGTTTTCACCTATCAGGGTGACGGCGACCTTGCCTCCATCGGAACGGCTGAGACCGTCCATGCGGCAGCCAGGAATGAGAACATCACCGTTATCTTTATCAACAACGCGATCTACGGCATGACCGGCGGCCAGATGGCTCCGACTTCCCTTCCGGGACAGGTCACCCAGACCTCTCCCTACGGCCGTGATGTCAAACAGTGCGGATACCCGGTCAAGGTCTGTGAGATGCTCTCCATGCTGGACGGTCCAGAATACCTTGAGCGCGTAGCCGTCAACAATGTGAAAAATGTCCGCAGGGCAAAGAAGGCGATCCAGAAGGCTTTCCAGAATCAGATCGACGGGAAGGGCTTTTCACTGATCGAAGTGATTTCCTCCTGCCCGACAAACTGGGGCATGACGCCTTCCAAGGCTTTGAAATGGATCGATGAAAACATGATCCCGTATTATCCGCTGGGTGTCTACAAGGACAGAAGCGCGGGCATCATTCCCGGAGCAAAGGAGGAAGCGTAATGACTAGAGAATTGCTTTTCGCCGGCTTTGGCGGACAGGGACTCCTGTTTTCCGGAAAAGTTCTGGCATACAAGGGACTTATTGAGGATAAAAATGTAAGCTGGCTCCCGTCCTACGGACCCGAGATGCGCGGCGGCACGGCAAACTGCTCCGTTATCATCAGCGATGAGCCGGTCGGTGCGCCGATCATCTCAACGCCGGATGTTCTTGTGGCCATGAATCTGCCGTCCCTGGACAAATATGAGTCCACCGTCAGGCCCGGCGGCAAAATCTTTGTCGACAGCAGCCTGATCGAAAGAAAGGTGGAGCGGGATGATGTTGAAGTCTACTACATTCCCGCCACAAAGCTTGCCAATGAAAACGGTGCGCCGACCCTGGCGAACATGATCCTCATGGGAAAACTTCTGCGCGTTTTCGGAGAATATGATGAGGAGCTGGTTAAGAAAGCTCTCGGAAAATGCATCTCCGCCAGACATGCGGATCTTCTGGATCTGAATCTGAAATGCATGGAGATCGGCAGGGATTACGAATAAAAAACAGATTGAAATTTCAGGGGGTGGGTCAGATGATGACTCACCCCCTGAATTATGTCTTTAGCCCTGATTGTCCTGCAGATGACTGATTGACCGGATCGCTGTATTGCGGTAAAATATCGGAAAACTGCCACACCTTCAGGTATAACCGGAAACGGCGCGGCAGGAATGCCAGGAGATCTGAACCGGCAGGGCAGGAGGTGAAACATGCGACGATTAAAGAAAATGGCAGCCGTCATCACGGCCACGTGTCTGATGGGGACAGCCTGCGCGGTACCGGCTGCGGCAGAACAGGTGACCGAAGCAGTGACGGAAAGCACAGCAGCCCGGGAAGGAACGGAAGCAGGAGAAAATGCCGATCTTGTCGATGAAATGCTGCAGGTGCTTGACAAAATCCCGGCGGATCAGGTTGCCGCCGCTGTGGCGCCTTATGTGCCCGGCATATCCGAGGAGGAGATTCAGGGATACATCGAGATGGTCATTGCGCTGATGGAAAATGAGGATTTCCGAAGCCTGATGAGCTACGAAGAAGTGCAGGACCTGGCTGTCTACACGGTGGAGAATCTGGCCAATATGGCCGCTGATGACCCTGAACTGACGAGGAAGGTCCTCGAGACCCTGGAGGTGAATGAGACCTTTATAACAGTCATTCTGACGATGATCGACCACAGGGAAGAGATCGAAGAGGCATTGAAGGGTCTGGCAGAGCTTGAGCAGAACGAGGACGTACAGAAACTGTTCGGGCTGATGGCGGAGATGGCGGCTAATGAGGAACTGAAAACCGAACTGGAGAATCTGCAGGCTGCACTGCAGTGAGGGGTTTGAAAATGAGTGACGGGAATATGACAAAAGGAAATGGAAGACGTCGGCCTGCCGGACTCCTGTTTTTTGAAGGTCAGGAGGCCCCCAGGCAGTATGTGATCTTCAGGGAAGCACTGATCAAAGGACAGTGCGACATGGATGTCTTTACGACATCCAGCCTGCAGCTGGAATATGATTTTCTGGATAAGGAACAGTGCAGGATCTGGACTGAAGGCGATAAGTGGTACTATGAGAATCTGTCAGAGGAGGTATTCACTTTCGTCGGAGGCGAGGTCCTTGAGAAGGGCGATGTCAGGGAACTGAAGGATGGCAGCGTGATCAGGCTTACCAACGGGGGAATGCTCACAGCCATTTTCTTCAGTGAGTTTGTGAGCGGCAGGAACTGGCAGATCATCAATCTGGATGACGGGCGTCATCAGGTGGAGATCCGGAACCAGACGGAGGAGACAGGCCAGGCGGTCGTCAAGCTGCAGTATGAGTCAGGATACTGGACCATTCAGGATTTCCAGGCGAAAAACGTGCTGCACAACGGAGAGCCTGCGGGTGATTCCTTCAAGATCAGGATCGATGACAACATTACCATCGGCGATACGAGGTTCTTCTTTGAAGGCTCCGGCCTGGTGTACGGCTATCCCTCCCAGGAAAGCAGCCTGTCGATCAATATCGACGAGCGGTCCGCCCACAGCGCCATGAAGAAGATCACGCTCCTGAAGGATATCAATCTGTCGGTCGAACCGGGCAACATGGTGCTTATCCTGGGCGGCTCCGGAGCCGGCAAGAGTACGTTTGTCAATGCGGTCACCGGTTACGAGAAGGCGAAGGCGACGATCAGGGAAGGTGATCTGGACTACTATCGCGATTACGGGCAGGTGAAGCACCGGATCGGTTTTGTCCCCCAGGAGAACCTGATGCGTGAAGACGACACGGTGGGAGACACCGTGAGCAACGCGGCGGACATGAGGCTTCCGGCCGACATGCCCGAGGAAGAGAAGAAGAAGCGGATCGCGGCTGTTCTGGAAACCTTCGGTCTTTCAGGCAGAGAGAAAACGCTGGTATCCAAACTGTCCGGCGGCCAGAAAAAACGACTCTCCATCTGTACCGAATTCATTGCATCTCCTTCTTTGTTTATCCTGGACGAGCCGGACTCCGGTCTGGACGGCATCATGGCGAATGAACTGATGGAGAACCTGCGGCTGATCGCCTGCCAGGGACGGATCGTGATGGTGATCACGCATGCTCCGGACCGTGTGGCACATCTGTTTGACAAGGTGATCGTACTTGCCAAGGGAACGGAGACAAAAATCGGTCAGCTGGCCTTCTACGGCGGCATTCAGGAAGCCAGGGATTTCTTTGGCGTCCCGACCATGGAGGAAGTGGTCAAGCGGATCAACGCGAAGAATGAAGGCGGCGAGGGCAGAGCCGACGAATTCATCGAAAAATACAAGGAATACGAAAAGAACAGAGCCAGCCAGGCCCGGGCCGTGTATGCGGACGCGGACCAGGCGCCGAAGGGGACGGCGCTTTCCCGTTTCAGGGAAGGCAGAAAGGATGAAAACGTATCGCCGGCCAAATACAAGAACCGGGTGGAGCAGATACCGGTCTATCTGGGCAAGCAGTTCCGCCTGATGTTCACGGAGAAGAACTGGAAGGTCTTCATCATGGCTGCGGTTATTGCTTACCTGGTGGTCTATGTGCTGGGCAGCAAGATGTTCCGCAACATGGAGGTTACCAAGTACGCTTCCATGGCGCTGATCATGGTCTGTATCTGGAACGGCATGTTCAACTCCATCCAGGTCGTCTGCAAGGAAAGAAGCATCATTAAACGTGAACACAGGGCAGGCCTTCACATATCGTCGTATCTGGCAGCCCACATGATCTATCAGGCGCTGGTCTGCCTGATCCAGGTCGTCATCACACTGGTGATCTTCAGGGCGTTCGGCATGTATTTCCCGAAGACAGGACTGATCACAGGCCTGTTTGCGCTGGATGTCGGTATTTCCATGTTCCTGACCACCTATGTTTCGGATATGCTGGCACTGGCAGTATCCTGTATTGCCCATTCGACCACCGGGGCCATGACGATCATGCCTTTCCTGATGGTGGTGCAGCTGGTATTTGCCGGCAGTATCTTCCCGATTCAGCGGCCCATGGCAAAGCAGATCGCCAAGCTGACCATCAGTAACTGGGGAATCAACGCGGTCAACATCGCCGCGGATTACAACAGCCAGAAGTCGACGATCCTGTCTGCCGCGCTTGAGACGATGCAGGGCGGTGAGCAGGATGAGCTGATGACAAAGGTCCGCAACGTGATGGAGATCGAGGAGGTCAAGGACAAGGTCGAGACCTATACCGCCACAAAGCTGAAAGAACCTGCTTATAATTATTCAAAAGGAAATCTGCTGAAATGCTGGGGGATCCTGGCAGCCTTCGGAGCCCTATACGTCCTGATCGGTCTGATATTCCTTGAGATGATTGATAAGGACAAGCGATAGCGTCAGATGCGAAAGACCGGACTTGTTCCGGTCTTTTGTTATTTATTCAAAGGACAGCAAAAATAATTGCCTGGATCTATCATATGGTGGTATACTTTCCCCAAATAGTGTTTTTTGGGGAGGAATAAAAAATGCGTCTGATTTCCTGGAATGTGAACGGTCTGCGTGCCTGCGCGCAGAAGGGATTTATGGACTTTTTCCGGGAGATTGACGCTGATTTTTTCTGCCTCCAGGAGACAAAGCTTCAGGCAGGACAGATTAATCTGGAGACGGAAGGGTATGAGCAGTACTGGAACTATGCCGAGAAGAAGGGATATTCCGGGACGGCCATCTTCACAAAGCATCATCCGCTCAGTGTCCGGTACGGGATCGGCATGGAGGAACACGACCATGAGGGCAGGGTGATCACGCTTGAGTATCCCTCCTTCTGGGTGGTGACAGTGTACACGCCCAATTCCCAGGATGAGCTGGCCAGGCTGGACTACCGTATGAGATGGGAGGACGATTTTCTGGCCTATCTGAAAGAGCTGGAGAAGACGCACCCGGTCATCTTCTGCGGGGACCTGAATGTGGCTCACCAGGAGATCGACCTGAAAAATCCGAAGACCAACCGCCGCAATGCAGGCTTTACCGATGAGGAGCGGGCGAAGTGTTCGGCGATGCTCTCTTCCGGATTTATCGATACCTGGCGCTATTTCAATCCGGATGTGACGGGAATCTACAGCTGGTGGTCCTATCGGTTCAGGGCCCGGGAAAAGAACGCCGGCTGGCGCATTGACTATTTCTGCGTTTCGGAATCCCTTAAGGATGCCCTGGACGATGCAAAAATCCACACACAGGTCTTCGGCTCAGATCATTGCCCGGTGGAACTGGATATTGATCTTGATCCCGGCCTGTGCTGACGGAAGCTGAACATAAGCAGTTACATGGAATGACAGTACATGAATGGCAGCAAAGACAACGGCGCAGCAAAAAGGGAGAGATGATATGACATCAGGAACGAAGCAGAATCAGACAAGACAGGAAACTCCCGGAACAGTCGTTTTTCGCGCGGCTTTCAATTCAGATCAGGAAGCAAAGGTTCTCCTGATCGATCATGAAGCCGGGACGGTCCTGTCAGAAATTCCGTTTACGCCGCTTCCCTATCAGGGTCATTTCCGGCAGGCAGTTGCCGAAGGAATCGACCGGGCGAAGACGGACTATGTTTTTTCAGTGGGCGGCAGGATCGTCATTGATCCGAAAGCCAGAGTGATCCGGGGGCGTGAGCATTTCGGATCCATGGAGCGGCGCAGGAAATACCAGGTACGCTGCTCATTTCCGGAAACAGAGTATGACTGGGGCGATGACGCGCCGCCGTGCATACCCTATGACGAGGTCATTTCCTATTGCCTGCATGTCAGGGGATTTACACGTGGCAGCAGGGCAAAGGTCAAAAACCCCGGAACGTTTCTGGGACTGACGGAAAAGATCGGGTATCTGAAAGACCTGGGAATCAACCAGATCATTCTGATGCCCTGCTATGAATTTGAAGAGATCGAGGAGAGAAGGGTACCGGTTCCGTCCTATCTGGCCAAAGAGGATGAGGAGATTCCCTCCGGCCGAAAGCTGAATTACTGGGGCTTTACAAAGAGCTGGTATTTTGCGCCGAAGACGGGCTACTGTGCCACGCGGCAGCCGGACAGGGAATTCAGGACCATGGTCCGTTCCATGCATGAGGCCGGTATCGAGGTGATCATGGAATTTGCCTTTTTCGATGATATACCGGAATGCCTGGCTCTGGAAGCGCTCCGCTTCTGGATGACGGAGTACCATGTGGACGGGTTCAACCTGATGTGCCGGCCTTCGATCGCATATATGGCAGCGCATGATGCGCTGCTGGCAAAGAGCAAGCTCATGACCGGGTATTTTGATCCCGGCTTCGTGAGACTGGACGAAGAAAAACAGGTCAACCGGCTCCTTGCCAACTGCAATGACGGGTTCAAGACCGATATGCGCAGGATCCTCAAGGGCGATGCCGACATGACCCGCGCTTTCGTGGACCGGTTCCGCCAGAGCAGTACGGACGCAGCCTGGGTGAATTATGTGACGGCTCACGACGGGTTTACCCTGATGGATCTGGTCTCCTATGACAGAAAACATAACGAGGAGAACGGAGAATCCGGGCAGGACGGAGCTGAAAACGAGAACTCCTGGAACTGCGGAACGGAAGGTCCGACCAGAAAGATGACCATCCAGAAGCTGAGGCTCAGGCAGATCAGGAACGCCTTTGCCATGCTTCTGCTTTCCCGCGGGACCCCGATGATCCTTGCCGGAGATGAGACGGGAAACACCCAGGGCGGCAACAACAACCCCTACTGTCTGGACAGTCCCGTCACCTGGCTGGACTGGAGCGACAAAAAAATGTCGGAGAGCATACGCGGCTTTGTCCGGGAACTCATTGCGTTCCGGAAAGCGCATCCGATGCTG
>JAGCAV010000447.1 GCA_017652545.1 Lachnospiraceae bacterium | reverse complement strand
GGGGACGGTTTGTATACAGGGGACGGTTCTGTTTCTACTTTTTAGAAAAAAAGGAGACACAGAACCGTCCCCTGTCTCCAAAAAAAAAAGAGACACAGAACCGTCCCCTGTCTCCAAACCTATGGTATATTATTAACAGGTACCCGGCATGACAGATATGATACGCCTGTCTGAAACAGAAGACGGGAGAAGGAGGAACTATGGCTTCTGGAAATGGAAATTCAAATGAGATCACAAGGCAATATCTGGATTCGCTGCTGATTGAGACGAGATATATGAATTCAACAAACCCGGATCTGACGATGCATCTGTTTGGAAAGACGTTCAATTCACCGGTGATGACAGCTGCGTTATCCCATCTGGACCCCATTATGTTTGAGGGAGCGACCAGGGCGTTTGCGGAAGGCGCGGCAAAGGCCGGTGCCATTCTGTGGCTCGGGATGGCGGATGAAGCGGAAGTGGAGATGTGTGCAGCGAGCGGCGCTCCGATGATTGAGATCATCAAGCCCTATACGGACAGAGACCTGATTGACCAGAAGATCAGGCATGCCGAGGCCTGCGGACTTCTGGCTGTCGGGATCGATATCGATCATCCCTTTGGGGAGGACGGTTCCCCGGATGATGTGGACGGGTTTACGATGAAAGCCATTACGACGCAGGAGCTGAAAGCGATCTGTGCTTCAACATCCCTTCCGGTCATTGCAAAAGGCGTCCTGAGTACCTACGATGCCCGGGAAGTGATGCGTGCCGGAGCGGCGGGAATGGTCCTTTCCCATCATAACAACCGGATTGCATATTCGGTTCCGGCACTGGCTGCCCTTCCTGAGATCAGGAAGATCACCGGAGATGACGTCGCACTGTTTGTGGACGGTGATATCCGGACAGGGATGGATGCATTCAAGGCACTGGCGCTGGGTGCCGCCGGCGTGTGCATCGGCAGGCCGCTCATGACGGCGATCAAACAGAACGGATCGGACGGCGTAGCGGAGTATCTGAAGAAGGTCAATGGTGAACTGGGGAAGGCCATGGCATGTACCGGCTGTACAGACCTTGGCAGGATGGATCCGGCCGTCATCCACCGGCTGTAATCGTGCCGGGATAAGGTCACTTTTCTTAAGGTAATGTTTCTATGGAGAATACATTTTCTGTAACCTGTACATCCTGCGGCCACGTATTTCAGGTGAGGATTCCCGAAGACTTTGTACGGGGCCGCAGATACAGGATCAATTACAGCTGTCCGCGCTGCGGGAAACAGTTTTCCGAAACGAGAACATTTCCGCTGCTTCCGGAGGGCGGCAGCGGGCAGGGACTGAAATACATCATCGGGATTCCGGCTGCTGTTCTGATTGCGCTGCTTCTGTTTTCTGTCATTGCGGGCAGATCCGGCAGCTCCTCGCCGGCACTTCAGGACATGGATCTGTTCCGGCAGAGGCTGACAGGGTATCTTACCAGTCCGGATATGATTCAGCTCGGCGCCAAGCTGATCGTACTGCTGCTGTGTTTTCCGATTCATGAATGCGCGCATGCATGGATGGCAGACAAACTCGGGGATCCGACGGGAAGAAACCGGGGGAGAATCACATTGAACCCGCTGAAGCATCTGGACCTGTGGGGAACGGTCACGATCTTTCTGTTTGGTTTCGGCTATGCAAAACCGGTGCCTGTTACGATCAGCAATTTCAGGCACAGGAAACGGGATTTTGCGCTGACCGCCATTGCCGGACCGGTCTCCAATCTGCTGATGGCCGTCCTGCTTCTTGTATTGATGAAATTTCTGCCGGGGATCACGGGCGGCGGTCAGATGGGTAATATCGTCATGAATATCGTGATCTATGCGGCGTATATCAACGTCAGCCTTGCCGTATTCAACCTGATTCCGATCCCGCCGCTGGACGGATCGCGGGTATTGACTGCGGTCCTGCCGGACGGAGCCTATAATACCGTGCTGAAATATGAACGGTATATGATGATCGCACTGCTGCTTGTCATTTTTATGCTTGGCCGGATGGGCTATTCCCCGATCGGGGCGCTGGCCGGGCGGATATTCCGGTTTCTGTATGGGGTGATTGTATGAAAGAGAGAAAGCTTAGAGTTTCACTGTCTGCCTGTTCGGATCCTGTTGCGGGAGACTGGGAACAGGAAGTATACCGTCTGAGAGAGGTGCTTTTGGAGGAAGGTCTGGATGTGGTAATGGATCCGGCATTTTTCGGCAGTACGGTCCTGGACGGCCGGCAGAAGGCGGAAATGCTGATGCGCCTGTTTGCGGATCCGGAGATGGATTTTATTTTCGATGTGTCCGGAGGGGATCTGGCAAATGCTGTACTTCCGTATCTGGATTATGACGTGATCCAAAACAGCAGGGCTGTGTTTTGCGGATACAGCGATCTGTCGACCGTGATCAATGCGATCATCGTGAAATGCGGCAGGTCTGCCATCAATTATCAGATCCGCAATATCCTGTATGATCATGCAGAGGAACAGCTGCGGTATGTAAAGAATACCATTCTGCCAAACAGGATCTCGGGCGCGGACCTGGAGACCGTTTTTCTGCGCGGGGAGTCCATGAAGGGGATCGTCTTCGGCGGCAACATCCGCTGTTTTCTGAAACTGGCGGGAACGCCTTTCTGGCCGGATATGGGGGGAAATATCCTGCTGCTGGAAGCCCAGACCAGCAGCCTTTACAAAGTCATGACAGCGCTGGAGCAGTACCGCCAGATGGGCGTTTTCGATCAGATCTCCGGCGTCCTGCTGGGGACTTTTTCGAAGATGGAAGCGGAAAAGGTATCTCCGACGGCCGAAGAGCTCGTCATGAAGATCGTCCCGGAGCATGTGCCGGTCGCAGCAACCCGCTATATCGGTCATTATACGGATGCAAGAGCAATTGTATTAGGCACGGAGCAGTGTTTTTGAGAGATGGAAAGAACAGATGCCCTCAGGGTTTTAGGCGTATTTGAGGAGGATGATCCGGAGGAGATCCGGAAGCGTTACCGGGATCTGATCCGGAAACATCACCCGGACACGGCCGGCAATGTCCCGGAACATCTGGACAGAGCGCAGCAGCTGACGCAGGCATACAAGATCCTGAAAAAAGAGGGATACCTGAAAGATCTGCAGAATCAGCGCGGCTGGGGGATCCGGGTAAACCGGGATGCCTTTACGAAACGGTCGGTTTTGATGCAGGAGGAGCTGTCCGGCAATGAGATGATCGTGGATACCGGTATTTACGGGAAGTACTGCTGGGATCCGGAGATCGAGCCGTTTTCCCTGTTCATGAAAAGCGTCGGCGCGGCAGTAAACCGGATTCTCCGTTCCTATCCGGACTGCGATTATGAGGAAGCCTGGCTGCTGCGCATGCGGGCAATGCTGTTTCACCTGCTGGTCCAGCAGTTTGTGGATCCCTTTGCCGCGATCCGGGCGGTCGAATATATCAGGCAGACGGATAAGAATACGTACCGGATCTCATGCCATATTCAGAATGAGCGGGGCGTGTCTTCGCTGCATGCGGACGGAAGGAGCCTTGCGGTAGGGATATCCGGGAACAATCTTGTCGTGGAATCCGGGAAGCAAAACGCCGTGCTTTCCTTTACGGAAAATGAACTGTATTACATCATCACGCCGATGTTCCTGCAGGGAGCGGCGTCCGGGGAATTCCGGCTGCGGGAGGAAACGGCGTCCGGGAAAAGGAAAAAATACCTGACGGGGGAACTGATCCTGACCGTGGATGAAAAGAAAGGCCGGGACCGTACAGAGGAGATCAACAAAGAGATCCGGAGGATCCTTTTTGAACTTCAGGAAAAACAGTCACAGCATCCATAGCGCCGCGGAAGCGCTGCAGATCGGAGAATGATTATGAACTTGAAAATGACAGTGCTGATAGACAATGTGGCTTCAGAACCGCTTGCCGGTGAGTGGGGACTCAGTATTCTGATCACGCTCGGGGAGAAAAAGATTCTGCTGGATACAGGAGCGGGACATCTCTTTGCACAAAACGCAGAACTCCTGGGGATTGATCTTGCCGATATCGACACCGGCGTGCTGTCCCATGCCCACTATGACCATTCGGACGGGATGGATACTTTTTTTGCCAAAAACCGGGAAGCGTCTTTTCTGTTAAGGGAAGGAACCTGCGAAGACTGTTTCGGCATAAAGGAAGGAGCGCTGAATTATATCGGGATCCATCAGGGATTCCTGCAGGAATATAAGGAGCGGATCCGGTATGTAAGCGGAGTTCATGAGATTTTTGACGGGGTCTGGCTGGTTCCTCACCGGAAGGCGGATTATGCATCGATTGCCCTGCGCAACGAACTGTTTCTGATCCGGGACGGGAAACGCTGTCCGGATTCTTTCGGGCATGAACAGAGCCTGGTCATAGATACGCCGAAAGGGCTGGTCGTCTTTAACAGCTGTTCCCACACCGGCATGAAAAACATCCTTGCAGACATTCGGGAAATGCTTGGCCGCAGTGACGTCTGCGCCTATGTGGGCGGACTGCATCTCTATAAAATGACAGATGAAGAACTGCAGGTTCTGTGCGATGAGATAAAACAGACGCAGATCGGGCATATCTTTACGGGTCACTGCACAGGGGATCACGCCTTTGATTTTCTGAAAGCGGAGCTTGGCGGGAGGATCGAACAGTTTTCGTCGGGTTTTACATACGAGTTTATCTGAAAAAGGTTTACGGCAGTCCGTTTGTGACTTGTGAAGGCATACAGCCGGGAGATATGGAAAAATGAACAACAGAGAATACAGCAGACTTGTAATCAAAGAACTGGAGGCAGTCCTGGCCTCGATTGATCCGGCGGCAACGGAACAGTTTGTCAGGCTTTTGCTGGATGCAGACGAGATTTTCTGTGCCGGTGCGGGGAGAAGCGGATTTCAGATCCGGGGTTTTGCGATGCGTCTGATGCATATGGGCCTCAAATCCTATATGGTCGGAGAAACGTGTACGCCGAATATTACCGAAAACGGATTGCTGGTCATCTGCAGCGGCAGCGGGACGACAAAGTCTCTTGTCAGTCATGCAGCGAAGGCAAAGGAGGTCGGCGCCAAGGTCGCACTGATCACGATCAATCCGGAATCCGTAATCGGAAAGACGGCGGATGTGGTAATAAAGATCCCGGCCGTCAGCCCGAAGAGCGACGTACAGGGCGCGGTGAAATCCGTCCAGCCGATGGGATCGCTTTTTGAGCAGAGCGAAGGAATCTATATGGATATTGTGATCATGATGCTGATGGAAAAACTTGGAATGGACAGCGATACGATGTTCGGGCGGCATGCGAATCTGGAATAGGAATAAATGAGACAGGAGGGAAACATCCCTCCTGTCTTACTGCTTATGCATCGAGATATCCGCGCAGGAACTGCGCTACTTCTTTCACATAACCAATATAATCCCGGTTCCTGTCGCAGAACAGCTCTGCGGTAAAGAGGCGGACGCCCATCTCTCTGGCTGTGGAAACGCAGCGTGCAAAATCCACATGTCCTTTGCCGTAATCCTGAAAACGGTACTGTCCCGGCAGGGAATCCTTCAGATGAAGTGAAGTGATATAACCTTTCCCCTTCAGCAGGTCCGTGGTGACCTTTTCGGCGTCGCCGTCAAACGCGTTGGTGTCGTTGGCGATGTCGCCGTAAACGCGCAGATAGGGGGAAGGTACTTTTTTGCAGATCTCCACCGCGTCGGAGATGGTCGCGCAGAAAGGCATCTCCGCATTCTCGATTCCGAGGATAACGCCGCGGTAAGCGCAGATCGCCACGGCCCGCGGCAGATTTTCGAAAAACCGCGCCCTGGTTTCGGCGGTGGAAGGTTCGTCGTAGACATCATAGCCGTTTACCAGCATGACGCGGCAGCCAAGATCCACTGCCAGGCGGCATCCCTCGTCGAGCACGCGGAACGCTTCGCGGTTTTTCTCCGGATCCGGATGTCCCAGGGGCGTTTTCCGGAGGAGGCTGAGGGAGAAGGTGGTAAAAGGCATGCCAAGCAGGACGGAGCGCTCGCGCCATTTTCTGCGTTCGGTTTCCGTCCAGTCAATCCGCGCAGCCCTTTCTTCATTCAGGTCAACGCAGAACTCCAGATGATCGTAGCCGCTTTCCTTCGCGATCTGCATCTTCTCTTCGAGCGGCATCTCATCCGGAAGCGCCTTTTCATACATTCCCAGTGAATATCTGTACATAGTGATCCTGTTTCTGCTACTGTGCATTGATCGCGCTGGTATCGCGCATCCACTGGCCGAATTCGCCGTAGGCCTTCTGATACTGTGCGAAATATTTCTGATAGATTCTGTGGTTCTCGGCATTCGGCTCGATCCGTTTGCTGTAGCGCACCATGTTTTCGACCGCCTGATCGAAGGTCTCATACACGCCTGCGGCGACAGCGGCGAGGATCGCACTGCCCAGAGCACAGGACTGCGGATCTTCCGGCACATTGACGACGACGTTGGAGACGTCGGCATGAATCTGCATGAACAGATCGCTGTTTGTCGTACCGCCGCCCATGTAGATCTCATTGACCTCATAGCCGGCATTGCGGAAGGACTGGAATACATTTTCCGTTCCGTAAGCGACGCCCTCCATGATGGCCCGGAAGAGATGCGCCTGCGTATGGCCCAGCGACAGTCCGTAAATATTTCCGCGGATGGCGCCGTCCGTGTATGGCGTACGGTTGCCCTGCCACCAGTCGAGCACGAGAAGGCCGTCGGATCCGGGTGCGAGTTTTGCGGCTTCACGGTTCAGTTCGCCGTAAGCGCCGCCCTCTTTGTCATTCAGGTCCTGACAGAAACGGTTCTTGAACCAGCTCACGATGGAACCGGAGGAAGTCTGGCCGCCTTCGATCATGCCGTAACCCTCCCGGATGCCGCCGGGGAACGGACCGAAGATACCGCTTTTCGTATATTTGTATACATCTGTCTGGCCGAGGATTAGATGGCTGGAGCCTGTGATCAGCGCAACCTTGCCCGGCGTGATCACGCCAAGGCCGAAGCAGCCGATGAAGGCGTCCGGACCGCCCTGGGCAACTATGGTATTCTCGGAAAGTCCGAGGAACTCCGCGGCCTCTTTCCGCAGCGTACCGATGTTGTCGCCCATATAGTGGATCTCTTTCGGGAATTTATCCAGCACGTCTTCCAGACCGATCGCCTCGTACAGGGATCTGGGGAAGCCGCCGTTTCTCGAATCGTAATACCATCGGGTAGAAATATTGGACATGCTGGCAGTCCACTTTCCGGTCAGCATGTAAGTGATCCAGTCCGTGCACTCGCATACCACATCCGCGGCGTCATAGTTTTCTCTCTCGTGACGCTTCAGCCAGAGTGCCTTGCAGGGCATCCACTCGGCGGACACGCTTCCGTAGCCGTTGAATTTCAGCGCGGGATCCCCGGTCGCCGCGATTTCGGCAGCTTCCTTTGCGGATCGTACATCCATCCAGATGAGGCAGTCCCGGAGCGGCGTGCCGTCTTTTTTGCAGAGCATGACCGAACAGCAGGTCAGGTCATATCCGACGGCAATGATATCTTCCTTGTCGACGCCGGCGGTCTGCATGGCGTTCTTCATACTTTTCTGAAGACCGTTCCACCAGTCCATCGGACGCTGTTCCGCCCATCCCGGATGCTGATGGATGGTTTCATATTCGGTGGCGGAAAATGCAACCTCATGACCATCCAGTTTATAGATACCGGCGCGGACACTCGTTGTGCCCATGTCAATTCCGACGATATATTTTTCTGTCATGCGCTACCTCGCTTCTTCTCTAATCCTGTCAGTTTTTTACAGCGCTTCCGTCCATGCTTTGTACAGCAGGCTTCCCACGATCGCACCCTGGTCCGGCACGCCGTGGAGTTTCTCACGGTGGACATAGGCCTTGCCATAGACCGGTGCCATGTCCTTTGTCGCTTCCACGCCGCCAAGCGCCGCCTCGTAGGCCAGTCTTGCCAGTTCCTTCGCATCATCGCAGCCCTGCTGTGCAGCAGCGTTCGCGGCATCGGCCGCAGGCTTCAGGGAATCAAGTACGGTACGTTCCCCCGGATTTGCCTTTCCGCGTTTCTGGGTGCCGTCATAATACCCCTGTGCAAATGCCGCAAAACCGGCAGCATCCAGCGTCTCTTTTCCTTTCAGCGCCTTCGCGGCACCCAGCATTCCGCTGCCCATAAGCGTTCCCATCGTCGAGGGAACGGCAGCGGCGATGGCGGAACCGGCGGCAAACAGAAGCTTGCCCAGATCCTTTTCTTCCGAAGCATTGACCTTGTCCCGTGCAGCCGCAAATCCCTTGCTCATGGTCAGACCCAGATCGCCGTCGCCGGAATTGGCGTCCAGTTCGATCAGGTAATCCTTATTCTCATTCATCTCATCTGCAGCCTTATTGATGAAGCAGATGACATCTTCTCTCGTGATTTCCATAGTATTCTCCAACTCTAAATCAAATTGCATTCTGGTGTATAAACGGAGTATCTGCCTCTTTGGAAAGGAATCCCTTCAGCTCTTCATCCAGCTTCATGACGGAAACGGATGCGCCGATCATATCCATGGAAGTGGCGAACTCGCCGAGTTTAGCGAAATACACGCTGATCCCCTTTTCGGTCAGGACTTCATGGACACGGCGGTACATGATGTAGAGCTCTTCGAGCGGCGTGGCGCCGAGGCCGTTCATCAGGACGGCTGCTTCATCGCCCTCTTTCAGCTCCAGATCTTTCAGGATCCGCTCCAGCATGTAGTCGACCGTTTCGTCTGCCGTCTTCACCGGGCAGACTTCCACGCCGGGTTCCCCGTGAATTCCCATGCCAAGCTCCATCTCGCCTTCTTTGACGCTGAAATTCGCTTTGCCGTTTTCCGGGATCACGCAGGGTGAGAGCGCGACACCGAAGGTCCGGACGGCGCCGTTTGCTTTTTCGGCGATCCTTGCGACTTCCTCCAGCGGAAGCATGGCGTCTGCAGCCGCACCTGCGCATTTGAACACAAAGTAGATGCCGGCAACGCCGCGGCGCTTGTCCTCGTCGCCCTTGTCGGCCGAGGCAACATCATCGCAGCCTTTTACGTGGAGGCATTTGATATCGTCAAATTCCACCAGCTCCTCCGCCATTTCGAAGTTCATAATGTCCCCGGTATAATTGCCGTAGACATACAGTACGCCTGCGCCGGAGTCGATCTCCCTGGTGACATTCGCGATCTGCTCCGCACTGGGGGACTGGAACACGCCGCCGATCGCGCAGCCGTCGATCATGCCGTCGCCCACGTAGCCCAGGAAGAGAGGAAGATGGCCCGAGCCGCCGCCCGTCATGATTCCGACTTTTCCTTCTTTCTTCTTCGTCGTCACATAGCAGCGAAGGTCGTCATTGACATATTTCACGCGATCCGGATGGGCCGCATAGATGCCCTTGAGCATCTCATCCACGTAATCCTCAGGTTTGTTCAGAAGTCTCTGCATATTATTATCCTCCATTTTTCAAAACCATATATCAGGCGGACTCTTTCTCCGCTTTTTTCTTTTTCCGGTTCTCGGAGATTTTGTCCCCGTAGTAATTCAGGATCATGTCGCCGACCAGCACTGCGCCCCAGACGAAGGTCTGGAAATAGCTGTCCACGCGGAGAATACCAAATCCGCTGGACAGGAACTGAATGTTGAGCACCGCCATGACGACGCCGGTGATCTTGCCGAATCCGCCGGCGGGATTGATGCCGCCCAGGA
Organism: Lachnospiraceae bacterium; assembly: GCA_017652545.1. The sequence goes on along the minus strand of JAGCAV010000447.1, from coordinate 10,172 downwards.
TCGCGACGATCAGGCACCGGAGCACATAGGACGAGCCGTAGCTGGCCTTCGCCGAGTTTGTTCCCGATGCAATGATGATGCCGGCGATCGCGGAAAGGATACCGCCGTACACGTGGGTCTTCATGATGACGACCTCATTCCGGATACCGGAAAAACGCGTCGCCTTCGGATTGGTTCCCACAAGGTAGAGTTCCATGCCGTACTGCTTGCGCTGCAGAAGGATGGTGAAAATGACCACCACGATCACAAAGATGATCAGCGACATCGGGATCACGCCGAAGAGGTACGCGCCGCCGAAGAAGGTGAATTCCGACGGAGTCCCGAAGACCGCGGCGCCTTTTGTCACGCCGACGCCGAGTCCGATGAAGATCTCCTGCGTGCTCAGTGTTGCCAGCATGGCGGGGATCCCGACATAGGCGATCAGGAACCCGTTCAGAAGCCCGCAGAGCGCTCCGACGACCATGGCAATGATCAGGCCGATGATGATGGACGGCCACATTCCGATCCTGTCCTGCGCGAAGATAATGAACTGACAGCAGAAGATTCCGCTCAGGTTGGCAATGCCGACCACGGAAAGGTTAATGCCGCCCAGCAGCATGGCCAGCGACACCGCAATGGCCAGGATGCCGACTTCCGGGAAGGTCCGCGCCATGGACTGGAAGTTGGACAGCTGCAGGAACTTGCTGCCGTTCGCTATGCTCATGATGACAAAGGAAGCGACCATGATAAAGAACAGCCGCACCATCTGCGCATCGCGCGTGACGTCATACAGATATTTTGCAAATCCTTTTCTCTCTTTCATCACTGCGCCTCCCTCAGTCTTCCAGGATCTTCGCGATCTTACGGCTGTTTCTCAGTTCCTTGTAAGCGGAAAGGGCAGTACCGCCGACGATTACGATGCCGACGATCATCTGCTGCCAGCTGGAGTCCACACCGATCAGGGTGAGGGAGCTCCTCGCAACCGTGATCAGGGCAAGGCCGAGCGCCGTTCCGATGACGGTGCCCTTGCCGCCGGCGATGTTGGAACCGCCCAGCACGACCGCAGCGATGCAGAGCATCTCGGAGCCCATCAGGTCTGTCGGCATGCAGATGCGGGCCTGCATTGTATGGCAGATGCCCGCCAGTCCCGCGCATGCACCGATAAAGGTATAGACAAAGATCAGGATTCCGTTGACATTAAATCCCGCCCGTTCTGCGGAGACGCGGTTGCCTCCGATGGCATAAATGCCGCGGCCCAGCATGGTATACTTCAGGATAAAGTGTACGATCAGGGCCACCGCCACCAGGAAGAGGAAGGTCCATGTACAGGTGGTGGACACCGCACCGGACGTTCCCGTGATCATCACCGCTTTTCCGAAGTCCTCCATCGGCTTGCAGAGGCGGTTGACCGGCTTGCTTCCGACAAGCGTGATGAGAAGGCCGTAGTAAAGAGAAGAGGTGCCCAGGGTAACGATGAATGCCGGGAGCGAGAACCGGGTAATAATGATCCCGTTCAGGAACCCCAGCACGGTACCGATGGCGATTGACATCAGGATCGGAAGGATCACCGGACCTGAAAAGTCAATGCGCTCCATGATCTTGCTGGTCACGAACATGCCGCAGACGGCGATGGCCGGGAAGGAAACGTCGATCCCGCCGGCGATGATGCCGGTCATCAGCGCGAAGGTCATGATCCCCATTACGATGCTGTTCTTCATCAGGGAGACCAGGTTACCGGTCGTGAAGAAGACCGGATTGGCAATGCCGATGATGATACACAGCGCGATCAGAGCGATGAACACATAGAACTCATTGGTTCGAAGAACTTTTTTCATCATGCTGCCGTGCCTCCTTCCCCGTCAGTCTCGGCCAGAATTTCCGTAAGCCGCGCTTCCGTCATCTCTTTCGTGTCGAACTCACCCGCAAGACGGCCGCGTTTCATGATGATTGCCCGGTTGCAGTTGTCGAGGATCTCCGGCAGATCGTCGGAGATGATGATGACGCCGATCCCCTGCTGCGCAAGGCTTCTTGTATAGGCGTAGATATCGGCCTTCGCACCGACGTCGATGCCGACCGTCGGACTGTTCAGGATCAGCACCTTGGGGTTGGTGGAGAGCCATTTGGCGAGCACGACCTTCTGCTGGTTGCCGCCGGAAAGCGCCTGTGCCGGTATCTCCGTGGAATACGTTTTTACCTTCAGTTCCCTGACCCATTCACCGGAGGTGGCGCGGACTTTTTCGGTGTCGATCAAGCCCGTTTTGGTCAGGTTCCGGTCGATGGTGGCGGAGATCATGTTCCGGGAGATCGTCTGCGGCATGAACAGCCCTTCTGTCAGCCGGTCCTCCGGAACATATGCGATCCCGGCGTTGATCACGTCCTTGACCGTTCTCCGGTTCAGTTCCTTCCCCTCCAGAAAGATCTGGCCGGTGTCGATCTTCTCCAGGTTAAAAAGCGATCTGGCCAGTTCGCTTCTGCCGGAACCGAGGATGCCGATGATCCCCAGGATCTCCCCGGCATAGAGTTTAAATGAAATATCATCAAACAGATCCTTAATGCCGATATTGCGTACTTCCAGAAGCGGCTCAGATCCGACATTTTTCACTTCAAATTTTTCATTCTCGATCTCGCGGCCGGTCATGTAGTAAATGAACCGTTTGCGGTCAAACTCCCGGATCGGTCCCTCGATTACTTTTCTGCCGTTCCGCAGGATGACGAGCTGTTCGGCGATCTCGTAGACTTCCTCCAGCTTATGGCTGACGAAGATCACGGAGATCCCTTTTTTCTGAAGATCCCGGACCACTTTAAACAGTGAACTGATCTCATTTTTCGTAAGTGCAGTTGTCGGCTCATCCATGATGAGCAGCCGTGCATTCTGAAGAAGAGAGCGGCAGATGGCCACAAGCTGTTTGCTGGCCACCGGCAGATCCGCCAGAATCGCGTCCAGATCCATCTGCACGTTGATCATGTCCAGGGCTTCCTGCGCACGTTTTTTCACGCTGCTCCAGTTGACCAGTTTCCTGCCGTCCAGTCTCTCCGCCGACAATGCGATATTTTCCGCCACCGTCAGGTTCGGAAAAATGGCGAAGTCCTGGTAAATGACCTGGATCCCCAGGTCGATGGCCTGCTTCGGGGTAAGATGCCCGTACTGTTTCCCGTCGATCTCGATGGTACCGTGATCCGGATGGTAAAAGCCCGAGATGATTTTGATCAGGGTGGACTTTCCGCCTCCGTTTTCCCCTGCAAGGCACAGCGTCTGACCTTCCTGGATCTCGAAATCCACGTCCTGCAGCGCGTGCACGCCGCCGAAGGAAATGGATATTCCGTTAAGCTTTATGAGTGTCTTTCCCGCCATGCTGTTACTTCCTTTCACATCCATGCGTTAAAAGTCGTTTGTCCGCGCGGCTGCGGCCGGGATACATCCGCCGCAAACACCCCGCAATGAAAGAGGGGTGCTGTTACGGAGATTTCCGCAACAACACCCCGTCCGTTCAAAAGTTTAGAAGTTGTATTCGTCCATATTCTCGGTGGTAACATCAACCCAGGCCTGGCCGTAAAGAACCTTTGCGCCTTTGTCGTTTTCGGCAAGGAGCAGTCCCTGATAGCCTTCTGCCTCAAGATCCATGCCGTCCTCGATCGGCTCGCCCTTGAGCATCTTCAGAGCCAGCTCGTTCATGGCATAGCCTGCTTTGGCGGGATCCCAGAAGGAGATCTTGTCGATTGCGCCGGTTTCAAGATACTGTCCGGCTGTGGATACGAGAGAGGTTCCGATTACATAGGTGGAATCCTGCAGGTTCATCTCTTCGATGGCACGTGCAACACCCGGGATATCGGTCATAGCGGAACCCTGGAAGCCGATGATGTCGGGATCGCTCTGAAGCAGCTGCTTCGTGATGTTGTAAGCGTTCTCGGAATCTTCGGTGGTCTCGTTCTTGTTGGATACCAGTTCCATATCCGGATAATTCTCTTCCTGGAATGCTACAGAAGCATCTACCCATTCATTGTGGGAGGTAGCGGTCAGAGAACCTACGAATGTGGTGTATTTGCCCTTGCCGTCCATCATCGGTCCAAGCTGCTCTTCCATGAAGTGTCTGCCGTATGCGGCATTGTCAAAGGCCTCGATATCGTAGTCGGCATTCTGAACGTCGGATGCTTCGTGCGTGATAACAATAATGCCTTTCTCACGTGCTTCTTTCAGAACTTCTTCCAGAGACTCGGTGGAGTTCGGAACAACGCAGATTGCATCAGCGCCTGCATCCATTGCTTCACGGATCTTCTGTACCTGTGCAGCCGGGTCAGCGGTGCTGTCACCGATCTGGTATGCATCGATGCCGGTATCTTCTGCGAACTGGTTGACGCCTTCTTCCATACGGTCAAACCAAGCGATACCTGTGATCTTTACGATCGTGACGATCGTGAAGTCATCCTCTGCTTTCGCAGTCATCGTTCCGCCCAGAATTCCGGCCACCATTGTGCCTGCGAGCATCAGGGACATCAGTTTCTTTTTCATAAGATTCCCTCCTTTGATGAAAATATGGTAAATAATTGAGACATCCGGCCTCGGGCGCCTGCTCCGAAAAAGCGGATGTAACCTTTAGAATTATAGCATAAAATGCTTCATATAAACAATGGTCTTTTTGTGGAAATTTGTAAAAAACGGTATGTCCGGCATCTTTTTGATCCCGCTTTTTCTGTGGCTGGTGCATACCGGATGTGGTATGATAAATGCGGAAATCACCTCTGTGAACAGCAGTTTCGGAAGGAAATGGAGGAGAACACGATGCTGATCGATCTGACATTAAAGATCACGCCGCAGATAAGAGAACGCGCCGGTGAAAATGAGAAAACGGCATTCAGCGGCCACCTCGGCACGCATTTTGACGTAATGGATCAGGAATTCCCGCTTGCGTACGCGGACCGGGAAGGCATCCTTTTTGATGTCTCGGCTGCGGGGGAGGAGATCGGCATACCGGATGTGGATGCGGACCGGGTGAAAGCAGGGATGGCGGTCCTGTTTTATTCCGGTTTTTCGGAGGAGGCCGGGTACGGGACGCCGCGGTACGCCCATGAGCACCCGTATCTTTCGACGGAGCTGATTGACCTGCTGCTGGAGCGGAACGTCTCCGTCATCGGGATTGACTTTGCCGGGATCCGGAGAGGGAAAGAGCATACTCCGGCAGATGCGAAATGCGCTGCGGCGGGAACCTTTGTGATTGAAAATCTCTGCAGCCTGAAGGAGCTCCTGCCGTACCGGGAGCGGTTTACGATGCATACGTATCCCGTGAACTTTGCGGGACTTTCGGGTCTTCCGTGCCGGGTCACGGCAGAGGTAAAAGAGGGTGCGTTTTCCGGAAAGGTTGCGGTCGTGACCGGCGGCGCACACGGCATCGGGGAGACGATCGTGCGGCTGTTTGAAAAGGAAGGCTGCCGGGTGGAAGTGATCGATATCCGTCCCGGGAATCATTATGTGGGAGACCTTTCCAAAAAAGAAGTGCTCGAGGAATTTGCGGATTATGTGATCCGGAAATATCATCAGGTGGATTATCTGGTCAACAATGCGCTGCCGCTGATGAAAGGGATCAGGGAATGCTCTTACGAGGACTTTCAGAATGCCCTGCTGGTCGGCGTCGCCGCCCCGTTTTATCTGACAAAGCTCTTTGCAGACAGTTTCGCGCCTGGTGCTTCGATCGTGAATATTTCCTCCTCCCGCGACCGGATGAGCCAGCCCCAGACGGAAAGCTATACCGCTGCCAAGGGCGGGATCGCGGCCCTCACGCATGCACTGGCGGTCAGCCTTGCGGGAAAGGTTCGGGTAAACTCTGTTTCCCCCGGATGGATCGATACAGACGATGCCGTATATACAGGCCCTGACGCCGTCCAGCAGCCGGCAGGGAGAGTCGGAAACCGCATGGATATCGCGGAGATGGTGCTGTACCTGTGCTCGGAAAAAGCCGGTTTCATCACAGGCGAAAATATCTGCATTGACGGGGGAATGACAAAGCAGATGATCTATCACGGAGACTGCGGCTGGATCCTGGAGGAGTGAGCGGCAGGTCCGGAATTCTTTCTCAGAAATTCTTCTGTTTCCGCAGGCGGAAGTACAGGATATACGAGACCGCAACGGTCAGCGTGTCCGCGATCAGCTGCGTCCAGACGATTCCGTTCATCCCAAACAGATGATTCAGCAGGAACAGCAGCGGGATATTGAACACCAGCTGCCGCACCACTGCAAGAATGAAGGACAGTTTCCCGTCCCCGATCGCCTGGGTAAAATGCACCATGGAAAAGCACAGGAACATCATCGGGGTGGCAAAACACCTTGCCTTCAGGAACTGTGTTCCGAAGCGTACGGTGGCTTCGTCGCGGATGAAGGCGCTCATGATCTGTGATGCGAAGACCCGGTACAGAACAACGCACAGGACGGAAAAGACCAGTCCTGTGATCCTGGTGAAATCAAAGATCTCATCCATTCTTTTATAATTCTTTGCCGAATAATTGTAGGCCAGAAGCGGAATCATACCCAGGCAGAGCCCGATGCCGGTGTTCAGCGGCAGACGCTCTGCTTTCAGAACGATACCGATGGCAGCCAGCTCGATGTCCCCGTGTCCCGCAGAGAGCCGGTTGATCACAATATTCGACAGGTCAAACAGCAGAAGGGACATGGCTGCCGGCACGCCGACCGCAAAAACGGACCGGAAAGAGCTTCTCTTCGGCAGGCCGTTTTTCAGGCTGAAGGACAGGAAGGAGTCTTTTCCGAGTCTGCGGTATACCACGAAAAAATACAGGAAAGAGACCATGTTGCTGATCATGGTGGCGATCGCGGCGCCCATCACCTGTTTCCCGTCCGGAAGAATGACAAACATGAAAAGCGGATCCAGGGCGATGTTCAGAAGGCCGCCGATCATCAGTCCCGTGGAAGCCAGGCTGGCATAGCCGATGCTGCGCAGCATGGACGACATCGTGGAGGCCATCACCGTGAAAGAACCGCCGATCACGATCACAAAAAACATATACTGCCGGGCAAACTGCAGCGTGTTTTCACTGGCGCCCAGCAGTTTCAGGAACGGATTCATCGCAAACAGGCATACGGCCGAATAGACCAGTGCGCTTGCAAGACTCATCCAGAAGCTGACGGAAGCGACTTTAGAGGCTTCTTCCGGCTCCTTCGCGCCAAGCAGCCTGGAAACCAGGGTGCCGCCCCCGACGCCGAACACGTTGGCGATGACGATCGTCAGCATAAACGCCGTAAGGACAAGCGAGCAGCCGGCCACCATGTACGGATTATTGGTCTGCCCGATGAACCATGTGTCTGCAAGATTATAGATCAGTGTGATCAGCTGGCTGATGATCATCGGCACGGCCATGATCGCCATGGATTTCGGCACTGGATACTTCTCGAATATTAAGGTACGGTCTTTCATCTGTATTCCCCGGAAATGTTTCCTGCAATCTGCGGCAGTCAGGATTTTCGCAGATCCCAATTCTGATGTTTTTTGAAAAGCACTGACAGTATATCACAGTTCCGCCCCGGTGGTACGGGGAAACATGCAATCCTTAAAAAGGGACACCTTCCGTACCTGTTTCCTTTCTTTTGTACCGCTTTTTTCCCGCAGACAAATATGATATACTGAGAAAACATATCATATTTGACTTTTTGACCATTGGAGAATCTTGCAGTTATGAAAGTAAAAATCACGACAGACAGCACAGGAGATCTTTCGCCGGAGCTTCTGGAAAGATATGATATTGCAGTGACGCCGCTGACGGTTACGCTTGGCAGCCGCTCCGGAAAAGACGGGACCGATATTACGCCGGACGATATCTACGCCTATGTGGAGCAGTCCGGAAAACTGCCGAAGACCAGCGCCGTCAGCACCTGGGAATATGAGGCGTTTTTCCGGGGCTGGAAAGAACAGGGCTATGAGATCGTCCACTTCTGCATCAGCAGCGAATTTTCCAGTTCTTATCAGAATGCGGTCCTGGCCGCGAAGGAGATGGACGGCGTCCGGGTGATCGATTCTCGGAATCTTTCCACGGGACAGGGGCTTGCCGTCCTCCACGCTGCCGAACTTGCGGAAGCGGGATGTCCGGCAGAGGAGATTGCGCGAAAGTGCAGAGAGATCCTTCCCCGGATCGAGGCGAGTTTCGTCGTCAACGACATGGAATATCTTTATAAAGGCGGACGCTGTTCGGGTCTCGCCGCATTCGGTGCAAACATTTTCCGGATCAAACCCTGCATCGAGGTGATCGACGGGCATATGGAACCGCGGAAAAAATACCGCGGCAGCATCCAGAGAGCAATGCGTTCTTATGCCGAAGACCGGCTGAAAGGACGCAGCGATATCGATACCCGCAGAATCTTCCTGACGCATACACGGTGCGACAGGGAAACGATCGAATATGTCCGGTCGCTGATCAGAGAACTTCAGCCGGAAACGGAGGAGATTCTGGAAACAACGGCGGGAGCTACGATCACGACCCACTGCGGACCGGAAACACTGGGGGTACTGTTTGTAAGAAAATAGGAAAAGAAACGTCGCCTGCCGGGCGACGTTTTTCACTTTTTTATGCGGTATCATTACCTCACCTGAGAACAAAACCGATATACGGATAAAGAAAGGGAGGTAATAACATGAAAAAGGGTCTGACAGAAATCGTTTTTATTCTGGACCGGAGCGGCTCGATGTCCGGCCTGGAAGCGGACACGATCGGCGGATACAACGCCATGCTTGCGAAACAGAAAAAGGAAGACGGAGAGGCGATCCTCTCGACCGTACTGTTTGACGATCAGATGGAGGTCCTGCATGACCGGAAGAACCTGTACAGTGTGGAACCGATCACGGAAAAAGAGTATTATGTCAGAGGCTGCACTGCACTGCTGGACGCGGTAGGAGAAGCGATCCATCATATCGGGAACGTACACAAGTACGCCCGGGAGGAGGACGTGCCTGAGAAGACGCTGTTTATCATCACGACGGACGGCTGTGAAAATTCCAGCAGAAAATACACATATGAAACGGTGCGTCAGATGATCGAGCGAGCGAAGGAAAAATATCACTGGGAATTCATCTTCCTCGGCGCAAACATGGACGCAGTGAAAGTGGCAGGAAGATTCGGACTGGCATCCAACCGGGCGGTCCGGTTTGAGAATGACAGCGTCGGGACGAAACTGAATTATAAAGTGATGTCCGACCTGGTGAGCAAAGCCCGGATGTCCCCGTCGGCAGCGGCGATGCAGAACGCCTTTGAGGATGACGCCGAACTGGCTTCGATCCGCGATGACTACGAAGAATACCAGCTGTTTTCCGGAATGCATACGAGGGAGCCGGATTATGAGAATACCCGGATGGAAGATCTGAAGACCGTCTTTCCTTTCCTGACCCGCGGGGAACAGAAAGTGATGTCCTGTCTGTACGGCATGAACGGAGAGTCCAGACATACGTACGCGCAGGCGGGAAAACAGATCGGAATGTCGGAAGGCCGGATCCGGCAGGCGGAACACAAAGTGCTTCAGAAAATCCGGAATCGCAAAAACTGAGAAGAGAACGCACGGGAAAGCACAGGAAAGGAGAGGTGGTTGAAAATGACAAGCAGAATCGGACTGATCGAATCTTTCAAAGATACGATGAACAGAATCAGCCGGGACGGGGAACTGAAACGGCTCACGGAGAAAACACAGGCAGGCACAAGACTGTATCTGCGGGAGTTTTCAGCCATCTCACCGGCGATCAGGTGCGAAGTCCCGGATATAAAAGTCGTTGAGGATACGACGTTTCACTGCGCGCAGTCTTATGTGAACGGCATGGATAAGGTCGCGGTGCTGAATTTTGCGAATGCCTACACGCCGGGTGGCGGCGTGGCAAACGGGGCAATGGCACAGGAGGAATGCCTGTGCCGGAGCAGCAATCTGTTTGCTTCCCTGACCATTCATTATCTGCTGAAGAATTACTATCAGGCGAATTCAAAGAACACCGGTCCGATGGGAACCGACGCGGTGATCTATTCTCCGGACGTTACGGTTTTCAAATCGGACGATCCGATCCCGGAGGAACTGGAACACTGGTTCCGGGTGGATGTGCTGACCTGTGCAGCGACGTTTTTAGATCCGGACAAGAACAAGCCGGTCACAATGGACAAGCTTGAGCAGGTATTTCATGACAGGATCAAAAACATACTGGAAGTTGCGGGCGCAAATG
>JAGCAV010000446.1 GCA_017652545.1 Lachnospiraceae bacterium | reverse complement strand
GCAGACGGCTTCGACGGCAATATTTCCATGTCAGTCGGTATTGATCCGGAAGGCACCGTCAAGGGCATTGCTTTCACGGAGCTGAATGAGACAGCCGGCATGGGCATGCGCGTGGATGAAGACGGCTTCAAGGACCAGTTCAAGGATGTATCCACCGACGCGTTCACGCTCAACAAGAGCGGTGACGGCACTGAGGCCGGCGACATCAACACGATCTCCGGTGCATCCACCACTTCCGGTGCAGTCGTCAATGCTGTCAACACGGCACTTGCGTTCTACCGCGACCATATCGCGTAAGGGAGGGATGAGATATGAACAAATATACAGAGCGTATTTATAACGGTATTATCAAGGAGAATCCTTCCCTGATCCTGATGCTTGGCATGTGCCCGACCCTGGCGGTCACCACATCCATGTCGAATGGTATCGGTATGGGACTTTCCACCATGGCGGTACTGATCTTCTCAAACCTGGTCATCTCCGTGCTGAGAAACGTGATCCCGGATGAGGTTCGTCTTCCTGCCTACATCGTGATCGTTGCCTCGCTGGTAACAGTCACACAGCTTCTGATCCAGGCCTATCTGCCGGGACTGTACAGCGCACTGGGCATCTACATCCCGCTGATCGTGGTCAACTGAATCATCCTGGGCCGTGCAGAAGCTTATGCAAACAAAAATGAGCCGATCCTGGCGACACTGGACGGCATCGGCATGGGGCTTGGCTTTACGATCGCCCTCACGATCATCGGTTTCCTCCGTGAACTGCTTGGTGCCGGCACGATCCTGGGCAAGACCATTATTCCGGGATATGAGCCCATCGCGATCTTCGTAAAAGCGCCGGGCGCTTTCCTGATCATCGGCTTCATCATCGCCGTGATGAATGCTGTCGGCATCAAGACCCAGGCCAACAGAAAAGTCGAGGAAGGCTGTGACGGCTTCTGCGCTTCGTGCGCATCTTCCTCCAGCTGCAGCAGCATACCTGAGAAGTCAAACGGAAAGGAGGCGAAATAAGATATGGCAAATCCATCTCTGATCTACATTATTATTACAACAGCCCTGGTCAGCAACATCGTTCTGAGCCAGTTCCTGGGCATTTGCTCCTTCATCGGCGTCTCCAAATCCATCAAGAATTCCGCGGCTCTGGGTGTAGCGGTCATCTTCGTCATGACGCTTGCCTCGGCGGTCGCCAGTCTTCTGTATGATTTCCTGATGGTGCCGCTGCATCTTGAGTACCTGACGACCATTCTTTTCATTCTTGTCATTGCCGCATTGGTCCAGGTTGTGGAAATGTTCCTGAAAAAGACAGCTCCCCCGATCTACAAGGCACTGGGCATCTACCTGCCTCTGATCACCACCAACTGCGCCGTTCTCGGTGTTGCGCTGACCAACGTGCAGGACAGCTATGATTTCGTTCATTCCGTTACCGCCGGTTTCGGCACCGCAGTCGGCTATACCATCGCCATCATCGTGCTGGCCGGTATCCGCGAGCGCATCAATGAGTCTGATCTTCCGAAACCGTTCCGCGGCGCACCTGTCGTTCTTCTGGCTGCAGCCCTGATGTCCATCGCTTTCATGGGCTTCTCCGGATTGTCATTATAAGAGGGAGGTAAAGGATTATGACGCCTGTTGTGATAGCTACCGCTTCTGTGGCCATTATCGGCCTCCTGATCGGCCTCATGCTGGTAAGTGTCGGCCGGAAATTTGCTGTTGAAGTGGATGAAAAGGAAGCTGCTGTCCGCAGTTTCCTTCCCGGCAACAACTGCGGCGGCTGCGGGTATGCCGGCTGTGACGCGCTGGCTGCCGCCATTATAAAAGGCGAAGCATCCATCAGCGGCTGCCCTGTGGGCGGTGAGCCTGTTGCCGAGAAGATCGCAAGCGTAATGGGCATCGAAGCCGGACATATGGACAGGAAGGTCGCTTTTGTCAAATGCGCCGGCGACTGCGAAGCAGCCCTCAAAAAAGCGAATTATGTCGGTATCCAGGACTGCGGCATTGCTGTTTCCAACGGCCTGACCGATAAGAGCTGCTCCTATGGCTGCCTTGGTTTCGGAACCTGTGTAAAGGCCTGCCCGTTCGACGCGATCCACATCGTGAACGGTGTTGCCAGGGTCAACAGACGGAAATGTAAAGCCTGCGGCAAGTGCGTGGCCATCTGCCCGAAACACCTGATCGAGATCATCCCGGACAAGGCCCAGTACGCAGTCCGCTGCTCCAGCCCGGAAAAGGGCCCGGCGGTCAAGAAAGCCTGCAGCGCCGGCTGCATCGGCTGCAGTCTCTGTGTCAAGCAGTGTGAGAGTGACGCCGTTCAGGTAACAAGCTCTCTCGCAAAGATTGATTATGAGAAATGCGTGCACTGCGGCAAATGTGCCGAGAAGTGTCCCGCGAAGGTCATTGAAAAGCGTTATTAAAAGACAAGTCAGAAGCGTGCGCCGCAGCGGCGCACGGATAAAAAAGAAGACAGGAGGCTCATCCTCCTGTCTTCTTTTTTCTGTTACAGACGATCCTCAGATCATCTTTTTAAAGAAAGCTTTTACCTTTCCGAACCAGTCCGAAAATCCTTCCGGTATTTCCTGGTCACAGTAATCAATTCTTTCAAGCTTTTCCCATGCAGGTCTTTCACTCTCGTATCTTACATGCTCGTAATTGGTGATTCCTTCGATTGACATAACTCCCACCTCCTGCTACATTTAGGTCGTCTCTTTTGTGTTCTGGCAATACAATATCACATTGGTGGTATGATACAATGGACTGATAGCTAGAATCTTTTCTCTTTTTTTGTGCTGTTGTCACAACAAATGTCGGGAGGCTTTTATGGGATTTACAGTCGAGGATATGATGGTCGTTTCAAAGGACAGATACCGGATGAAGCTTGTCGCCGGAAGCAGCGGCTGGTCCAATTCCATCAGCTGGCTGCTGATGCTCGAAGACATCACCATCACCCACAATTTCACCGGAAAAGAGCTCGCCGTGACCACAGGCCTCGGTTTTCAGGACACACCAAGTCTGATGGCGCTGGCCAGGCAGCTGGTCAAACACCACTCGAGCGGTCTTCTGATCAATACCGGACGCTACATACTGGAGATACCCGAAGAACTGACTGCATTCTGCGATGCGAACGATTTTCCGCTTCTGACTGTCCCCTGGGATGTCATACTGGCTGATCTGATCAAAGACCTGAGTATCCGCATCTTTCTGCAGAGCGACACGGACGAGCAGATCACGCAGGCACTGATCCATGCGATCGAATATCCCCAGGACCGGGACGATTACAGCCGCCATCTTCTCTCTCACTTTGACATCGACGGAACCTTTCAGGTGGTCACGATCTCCACAGGCGATCTCGACCAGATGGACACGGTAGACCGCCGGCGCTTAAGCTACCGCATGCATCTGTATCTGTCCAATCTGACGCACAACGGGCATTTTTTCTACTATGACTCCGTCTTTGTGCTGGTCATCAATGCGCTGACCGATGAAGAAGTCCGCAGGATCGTAACCGGTTTTGAACGCAATCTGCATAACCGGATGCCTGACCGGCGTATCGTCACGGGCATCAGTGATCCTGTCATGGATATATCCCGTCTCCAGACCGCGTACAGGCGCTCCAGAGCCGCTTTGGACATGGCCTGGGACTTTGGCCGGGATATCCAGTATTTTGCCGATATGGGGCTCTACAGGCTGCTGTACCTGCTCTCAGACCATGACCTCCTGGCTGACATGAGTGTCAGGCAGCTCCTGCCTCTGATCGAATACGACCGGAAGCATAACTCGGAATATGTCCTGACCCTGGAAAACTATCTCCTCTGTGGCGGCAGCATCCAGGCAGCCGCGGAAGCCATGTTCACACACAAAAATACCATCCTTTACCGGATGGGAAACATCAGACGGATCCTGGGCACCGATCTGGAAACACAGGAAGACAGGATGAAGTATCAGATCGCGTGTCTGATCCTTCATATGGGGAATGTGCGTGCGGAGATGGGGGAGTTCTGATTTGCAGTTACAAGTACAAAAAAGGAGACAGGACCGGTCCTGTCTCCTTTCCGGTTAATCACCGGTTTCAGCTTATTTTGCCTGCTTGATCGCTGCCTGCGCTGCTGCCAGTCTCGCGATGGGTACGCGGAACGGTGAGCAGGACACATAGTCAAGACCGATCTTGTTGCAGAACTCGACGGAAGACGGATCTCCGCCGTGCTCGCCGCAGATGCCGATGTGCAGATTCGGATTGGCCTTCTTGCCCAGCTCAATGGCGATCTCCATCAGCTTGCCCACGCCGTTCTGGTCGAGTTTTGCGAACGGATCGTTCTCAAAGATCTTCGCGTTGTAGTACTCGGTCAGGAACTTGCTGGCGTCGTCACGGGAGAAGCCGTAGGTCATCTGGGTCAGGTCGTTGGTGCCGAAGCAGAAGAAGTCTGCGCTCTTGGCGATCTCGTCAGCTGTCAGAGCAGCACGCGGGATCTCGATCATGGTACCGACCTCATAATCAAGAGACTCCAGACCGGCCTTTTTGATCTCTTCCTCAGCAGTCTCCACGACTGACTTCTTCACGTACTCGAGCTCCTTGTTGTCCACGACGAGCGGGATCATGATCTCGGGATTGACATGCCAGTCGGGATGTCTCTTCTGGACGTTGATGGCGGCACGGATGACGGCCCTGGTCTGCATCTTGGCGATCTCCGGATAGGTGACAGCCAGACGGATGCCGCGGTGGCCCATCATCGGGTTGAACTCGTGCAGGGAATCCACGATGTTGCGGATGGACTGCATGGTCTTGTGCTGCGCGTTGGCCAGCTTGCGGATGTCCTCCTCCTCGGTGGGTACGAACTCATGAAGAGGCGGATCCAGGAAACGGATGGTGACCGGGTTGCCGTTGAGAGCCTCGAAGAGTTTCTCAAAGTCGGCTTCCTGGACCGGAAGGATCTTGGCCAGAGCTTTTTCACGCTCTTCCTGCGTCTCGGAGACGATCATCTCACGGAATGCTTCGATACGGTCGGTCTCGAAGAACATGTGCTCAGTAAGGCACAGGCCGATG
>JAGCAV010000445.1 GCA_017652545.1 Lachnospiraceae bacterium | reverse complement strand
TGTAAGCGTAAAACTTGGTGTGTCTACCATCCATATGATTCATCGTCCATAATGGATCTGTATCGTTCAAATGGTTATGGCCATTCCGGATCAGTCCGGTGTTTTCCATTTACACGCTTATTGGATCATCGTCCGGGTTCTGCCCTGTGTCAGGGCAAAAATGTAAAAATGGCGGCGGCGCCATTTTTGCACCTGCTACACAAAAGGTATTCCTTTTTTGTAGTACAGGAGGACGCCACTTTGGAACTTAACCACATCTGCCAGTCTTCCGTGGAGTCCTGGGGCGTTCCGGCGGGCACTGGTCTTCAAAGAAGCGCATGGCCGCACGTTTTTCTTCTTTTTCATAAACCCGGTATGATTCTGACCAGGGCATGCAGTCATCAAGGAAAGGGTTTTCCTTACAGACTTTCTGCTTTGGCAGTGTCTCCAGCAGATACTTCAGGTAGTAGTACGGGTGAGCCTGATTCGCTTTCGCTGTTTCGATCAGTGTGAAGAGGATCGCGGCTGCTTCAGCTCCTTCGATGGAACAGCTGAACAGCCAGTTGCGTCTGGCGGTTGCCAGAGGTTTGATACAGCGTTCACAAAACCCGTTATCGGCAGGGATCATTGGATCATCCAGGAATCTGCGGAGCTTTCCCTCCTGATTCAGGGAATAGTGGATGGCGTCTTTGAGCTTATCGCTGTAAGACGGGTCATCAGCATCCAGCGTTTTGATATAGTCGAAGAATGCGTCCGCCTTTTCCTTTACTACAGACTGGCGGATCCGCAGACGTTCTTCCGGCGTACAGGTCTTCAGCGGCCGCTCCGCATCATTTATGTCATCGATGAGGGCCAGTGCCCTGATCTCTGGAAGATCACGGAACTTTTCCGGATCTTTTCCCCTGATATTGATGAGCAGGGCCGCGTAAAAGAAACGGCGGCGCACATGCATAAGGCATCCCGATCCCTGGATATCCGGGTATTCCTCCGCAAGTAAGTCATAAGAGCAGTAGGCATCGCTGGTGATGTTCCCGGCAAACCCGGTATCCCCGTAAAAGCTTCGCAGATGATCTGTTGCCCGCGTCAGCTCAAAGCGGTAGACGATGATCGGGCGGGCCGGATCCAGCTCTGAAGTGGTATGGACCCACATAAAACTCTTCGCTCCGGCTTTCCGGCCGTCCCGGATGACCTCATAGGTGGTCTCATCGCACTGGTTGTATCTGCGCAGGCACAGGAGCATGGCCATGTGATCCGCGGCTATCGCAAAAAGGTCATGGCTGAACCGGTTGATCCAGTTCGTTATCGTCTGGCGCGAGAGCGGGACCCCGCTCCTGAGGAGATCCGCTTCCATCCGGTAGGAAGGCACACACTGGACGACCTTCTGGTACATGAGCTCAGCGATCATGGATGAACTCGCCAGGGAACCGGGGAGGATCTTTCCGCAGGGATAAGGGCATACCAGGTCATGCTCCAGGCCGACTGAGATGACCGGACGGAACGTGCATTTATGGTACTGGACTGTATGCACAGATTCGAGTGTATCTTCCTGCCGCCAGAACGCGATCCTCCAGTTCCCTTCGCCATATTTCCTGTCCAGCTCGCCAACATCCAGGTCGTAAAAGGTTTTTGTCGGAAGTCCATCCAGGTCCGATCTCCGCTTTCCCCGGGACTTCTTTCCTTTTGTTTTGTGGGAACCAGTCGGATGCAGCACCTTTTCAAGTTCCGAAGCCGATGCTTTCCCCGCAGTCTCCTCAGTGCCGGGGGCTTCCTCTTCCGGCCCGGCCGGGGTCTCCTCAAGCGGATCTTTGGGGGCACCCTCAAGGACTGCATCCACGATCCCGGAGGATCGTTCGCTCTTACGTCCGAACAGGTCCTTGTTCCTCATCTGGAGCTGGTCCGTGAGTTTCCGGTTCTGGCGCAGAAGTTCCCTGTTCTCCTTTTTGAGGGCGGAGTTCTCATCCCTGATCTGCCGGAACTGGAGGGACATCTCGGTCGATGCTGCAGAATCGATCTCAAGCATGGCATCCTTTTCGGAGCACTCTTCCATGAGACGCCTAATAGAGAGGATCAGATCCTCCCTGCTCATGGCATCGAGCCTGCTGTTCAGTTCTTCCAGTTCCGGCCTCATATCCACACCTCAGGAGCGGGATATGTGCTCTGCGCAGAGGTCCCTGCACCGGGCCAGCTGCCCGTCGACCTTTTCCAGCGCGTCCTTCAGCCGCCGGACCTCTTTCCTGAGAGCGGTGATCTCAAGGTCTTTCCGGCCGGCCTCGAGGGAGAGTTCTTTGATCCTGGCCTGGCTTTCTTCGTACAGCCGGGTCAGCTCCGGGTTCTCACCTGCAGGCGCAGCCGCGGCATCCCTGGGCTTACGGCCCCGTTTGCCGGTCGGAACGATCTCGCCGGTCTCAGGATCCAGCTTGCCGATCACCCGGCGTTTCGAACGGGACTGTTTTTTCTCTTCGTCCCAGTAGCTGATGGATTCGTAGACATAGGTCGTATCGGTGTCTTTGTGGTACTGTTTGATGATCGCCATTTGAAGGCCCTCCTCGTTACATTTAGTAATTATATTATATCACTCGAAGAGGGCTATGTCAATAACAAAAGTGATATATTTTTGATGAATGTCACTTTTACTATTGGGAAGGCAGGGCCATCTGTTCATCTGTCACAGGGAAGGCAGGGAACCGGAACGGGACGATCGGTCCTGCAGGGGGGATATGCCGTTTTCAGGATCCTTTTGTTTTGTGAAGACTTCCCTGATGGAGCCTTCAATGGCAAAGCCATCCATGAGACGGCGGAATTGTTCAGGGGTCAGTTCCCTGGCTTCTTCGGGCGTCCGCGGCCACTGGAACCGGTTGCCGGCAAAAAGTCTTTTTGTCAAAAGCAGCATTCCATCCCCTTCAAAGATCAAACCCTTAATGCGGTCTGCCCGGCTGCCGCAGAAGAGGAACAGCGTTCCTTTTTCTGTTGTGCTCAGACCATAGTTCAGCTTTATATATGCGGTGAGCCCCGGTATCCCTTTGCGAAGGTCAACGCGTCCACAGCAGACGATGACGCGGGAAAAACCGGTCCCTTCCTTAAGCACGGCGGATCACCTGCATGACCTTTTCCAGCGTGGGCACCTGGATGGACCCGCTGACATAGATCCGGTAAGCTCCGGCCTGGATCATCAGTTCCGGTGCTGGAGAAAATCTTCCGAGATCCTGCGGGAAGGCTTCCTGATCTGCCTGTAAGGATTCATACTTTGCTGTAACATCGGCAAAAACCGGAACACAGGCATGTGAAGTGTGAGCCGGTAAGACGCCCTGGCTGTTATCCATTTGTTCAAGGGCTTCCAGACGGAACTTACGCTGCCAGTACATGAGACTGCGGAATTTAATGCCGTTCTCCTCACACCACTGGCGCTTTGAGAGCTTCGGATCCCGGTTGATGCATTCATACACTGTCCTGCGCCATTGCTCGTGTCGGATTTCAGCCACCTTTTGATCCATAGTATACCTCCTTCATATATGGTTTCCTGTATCGGCACCATTATAGAAGAGAGGTCACCTTTATATAAGACACACTAGGTTATACGCTTACTTTTTTACTATGTTTATGAAGAATACGCTGAAGTCTATGTTCAGAACATTATCTATCAGAAACG
>JAGCAV010000444.1 GCA_017652545.1 Lachnospiraceae bacterium | reverse complement strand
CTATCTTGCCATGAGAACAAAACCGACCTACGATTACAGCAATGAGATCAGAGGCTGTGAGCTGTACAACGGCGACCAGGTCCAGATCACCGGTTCCTATGTGGGCGGAAGCGACGGAAAGACATATGTATGGGTATTCTCGCCGAAGAGCGGGATCTCCGGATATGTGAATGCTTATTATCTTGGATAATTAAGAACAGCGGAAACCGGAACATATACAGATAACGGGACGGACAGGAAAGAAAACTTTCCTGTCCGTTTTTGGCATCATAAAACCCGGTGGAAAAGAACTTTTGACCCTGTCATCATCATATGATAAGTTATAGATGCAATTGCAGAACCGATCTGCTGTAAACGGAATTTGCGGCGGAAAGAAACCATATGCGGACGGCCAGGTCCCGGGATTTCAGATTATGAAGAATATCAGAAAAAAAACGATAACAGGATCATTGCTGCTGATCGTGCTTGTGATTCTTTTCGGAGTAATCATGTTTTTTGTCAATATGTCATTTAATCTGTATCTCGATACGGAAGATGATATTCTGAACATGCAGGCCATTGTCCAGTCTCTGGACAGGGTGGATATGATTGGTGATGAAGTGACCGAAAGCCTGATGGATTACAAGACGACGAAAGCGAAGATCGCAGCGATCACACTGCAGGATCTGGCTGTCCAGAGCTGGGATGGGCAGCTTCGTTTCTTTATGAACGGCTGCATGGTAAAAGTAACCAATGACGGCGTTGAGCTGCCCGAAGGCTTTCCTGAAGAAGTCCCGGCCTCCGAAATGGCCATAACCGGTGACAGTGGATATGACCAGGTCATAAGCCCGTTGGGCGAGAACTTCTATATAATCTGTTACAGCAGGATCAATGGTCCGTACTATTATATTGAATGGGAAGCATATGAAGAGTACTATAAAGAACTTGATACATATATGGACAGTATGTCCCTGATCCGGGGTCTTGAAAATGTCTTCAATGCCAGGATCATGTTGATTGACAAGGATCTGGCGTATGATGACAACACAGTTGTTTTTTACGCTTCGGAGGGGCTCCCGGAGCATATGCTTCTGGAGGAATACGGGATCACGGATGAAATGGTCGAAGGCGCCATAAACGCATTCGACAGCCAGGCGCGTCAGGAAGCGGAGACATCGGATGCTGCGGAAGCTGTGCAGGGAGAGAAGAAACGGAAAACGGGCTCTTCCGGAGAGGTGATACAGATCGATGAGAAAGTGTATGAAGCCTATGGTTTCTGGATGGAAAATATGAGATGCACGCTGCTGATCCTTTTCCCGATCGAGGACAGCCTGCATCTGGCGGGTGAGCAGAGCATGATTCTGATTATTCTGATGATCTCGATCGGGATTGTCTTTATCACATGGATGATCTCAGTGCTGCTCCTGGTCAGAGATCATGCACTGGATGAACGGCAAAAGATCATGTTCAATCCCGTAAATCTCAGAAAGCGGTCCTGGATCTTTGTTCTGGGCGGTCTCTTATGTATGATCCTGATCGGGGCTCTGTCACGAAGCATGTTCAGCATGTACAGGCAGGCCAACGGGGTTGAGCACTCGCTCGCTGTCATCGGGGAAAAGATCGATGAGAACGAGTATCAGATCAGTGTGGGACGGGAGAGTATGAAGATGAAGTACCTCCAGTATGCCCGCTATATCAGGGACATGTTTACGGAAGACCCCGGTCTGCGCACGCCGGAAAGCATGCAGAAGATCTGTGATCTGACCGGTGCCGCGTACCTTATGCTGTTTGATGAAAAGGGCAATGAAACCATTTCGAACAGCGGACTGATCAATCTGTCCCTGGGGAAAGGTGAAGATTCGCAGACCGCTGATTTCAGACGCCTTCTCAACGGCGTGGAGGAGATCGTACATGATCCCGCCTATCATGAAGAGACCGGGCTGGATGCAGCTCTGATCGGCGTGAGCATTCCGATCGATGAAAAGAAGAAGGGATACGGCGCGCTCCTCATGGCTGTTCCGACGGAAAAGATCTCTTCGGTCGGGGAACAGGACCCCAGCGATCTGATGAGGATGCTGGCAGCAGAAGGAAGTGTCTGCTTTTCAGTCGATGAGGAAAGCGGACGGGTCCTGGATGCCAGCGATGCAGACCTGATCGACCGGGACGCAAAGGTACTCGGAGTTCCGGCGTCAGCCCTGCATGGTTCGTTCATGGACTATTTCAGGCTGGATGGAAAATACTACTTCGGAGAATCTTCTGAGAAGGACGGGGTCATCTATTATTTTGGCGTGGAAAGACGGAAGATGTACAGCGAGATCCTGTTCTATATTGTTATGTGTGTGATCGGGTATCTGATCGTCATGATCCCGATGAACCTTTTCATGAGGCGCGG
This sequence comes from Lachnospiraceae bacterium, assembly GCA_017652545.1. The sequence goes on along the minus strand of JAGCAV010000444.1, from coordinate 5,260 downwards.
ATACTCAAAGGATTATCCGGTTTACTCGGAGAGGGGCGATGTGCTGTCCGAGGAGAACGAGGACATGAATATGATCAGTGTGGCAGACGGACGCATGAAACGTTCGATCGATCCGTCCAGACGCTGGCTGCGGTTTGAACCGAACCGTCATGTCGGGATGCCGTTCCGAAATGCCCTGACGATGACGAAGCTGCTGTTCGTCATTTATATGGTACTGATCACCGTGCTGGTCGGAACCAGGCAGGTAGGGCAGTCGACGGAGAATTCTGTCCTGGGTTACCTTCTGCGGGGATCCTGGTCAAAGGGTCTGAACATTTTTGCTTTTGCCAACATTTTTATTCTGGCCTGTATGATCATCATGGCAGTTATTCTCACCGGGGGGATACTGCGTGTTCTGAGTTCCCTTCTGGGAACAAGGGGTGAAACCGTCTGCCGCCTGCTTCTGAACGTGGTCCGATATATGTCTGTCCTCGTATTTGCGTATTTTGCCCTTGCCTATCTGGGAATCAATACGAATGCCCTGCTTGCTTCTCTGGGCCTGCTCTCATTTGCGATCTCACTGGGTGCAAAGGACCTGATCACGGATATTCTTGCCGGGATCAGCATCGTCTTTGAGGGAGAGTATCAGGTTGGTGATATCATCGAGGTGAACGGCTACAGAGGCATGGTGCTGGAGATCGGGGTGCGGACGACCAAGCTCGAGGGGCGCGGCGGGAATATCAAGATCATTGCCAACCGGGATGTCAAGAATGTGCTGAATATGACGAGAAAACATTCCTGGTATCCGGTGGAACTGAATGTTGTCTGCGACAGTGAGCATCCGATCGTAGTGATCGAACAGAAACTCAGGGAACAGCTTTCGAAGATCGGGGAACACATTCCTGAGATTATCAGCGGACCGTTCTATAAGGGAGTGATCGGCTTCGGAAACGGATTTGTAACGCTGTCGATCATAGCCGAGTGCAATGAGGCGGATTATCACCTGGTGCAGAGAGAGCTCAACCGGGCACTGCAGTTCTTCCTGGAAGAAAATAATATTCATCTGATGTAACGGATCTGTCAAAGAGCTGCCGCGCCATCTGGCGCGGCAGCTCTTTTTCTAAGCCACAGTATTCTGTTTTAAGATCCAGATGTCAGGTCGTCAGCTCCAGATACAGTTCCCTGTACTGTTTTGCCGAGTTTTCCCAGGAGACATCCTTTTCCATATCCCTGATGATCATCTCATCCCAGCGGATGCGGTCAGTGAAATAGACGGTCTTGGCACGGTTGACGGCATCGAGCAGCAGGCCGGATTCATACCGGTCAAAGGTAAACCCGTTGCCTTCGTTGGTGAACTGGTTGTAGGGGGCAACCGTATCCTTCAGGCCGCCGGTCTCACGCACGATGGGAATGGTTCCGTAGCGCATCGCGATCAGCTGTGTCAGCCCGCAGGGCTCGAACAGTGAGGGAACCAGCAGGGCATCGGCACCGGCATAGATCATATGGGCACGGCCCTCGTCATACATGATGTTGGAACAGACGCTGCCCTTATAGGCACCCTCATAGTAACGGAACGAGTCTTCATACTCGGGATCGCCTGTACCGAGAACAACGACCTGTGTGTTGCCGTCCATCATGGAGGGGATGATCGCGTTGACCAGATCCAGTCCCTTCTGGTTGGTAAGCCTTGAGATCAGGCCGACCACGAATTTGTTCTCATCCTGTTCAAGGCCCAGAACCTCCTGGAGGCGGAGCTTGTTCTGTTTCTTCTTTTCAAGCACATCTGCAAGGCTGTAGTTCTGTGCGAGAAGCTCATCCTTTGAGGGATCCCACATGTCAACATCAATGCCGTTAACGATTCCGCGCAGCTTTCCGGAATGATACCTGAGATGAGCATCCAGTTTCTCGCCGTAGAATGGCGTCTGGATCTCGCCGGCGTATGTGGGGCTGACGGTGGTGATCATGTTGGCATAGGTCAGGCCGCCTTTGAACATATTGGCGTCGACCCAGTCCTGCTTGAGCGCATCCTTGTTGAATACATAGCCGGGCAGCCCGGACCAGTAGCGGATGGTCTCAATGTTGTAGATTCCCTGGAAACGCAGGTTGTGGATCGTGATCATGACTTTTGACCGGCCTATGGGTGTGTCGGCGAAAAGCGTCCTGAGATATACAGGAACCAGGCCGGCCTGCCAGTCATGGCAGTGAATCACATCCGGGATCCAGTCCAGGAAATTCAGGGCGGCAAGAGCGGCTTTTCCGAAATAGCAGTATTTCGGAATGTCGTCGATCAGGTTGGTGTATGGATTGCCAAAACTGAAGAATTCCTCATTGTCGATAAAATCATAGACGACTCCGTCCCATACGTATTCCATGATGCCGACATAGTACTTGCGGCCATCCTCACAAAGATCCATGTCAAAGGCACCGCGGTAGACCATCTTTTCCTGATACTTCCACGGAATACACTTGTAACGTGGCAGGATCACCCTGACGTCACAGTTGAGGGCGACGAGCGCTTTGGGCAGGGCATACATCACATCGCCCAGTCCGCCTGTCTTTACGAAGGGATAGCACTCGGAACCGATGAAGGCGACGCTCCGGCGGGGCTGGGGAAGCTCCGGAGCAGCCGGTGCTGCGGGAGCTGCAGCGGGAACGACATCAGCGTCAGCCTTTGCTGTTTTTTTCCGCCTGACGGTCCTGGGCTTTGCAGCCTTTTCTTTTGCGGCTTTTTCCCGGACAGTTTTTTCAAGAACTTCTTCCTTTACGGTTTTTTCTTTTGCGGTAGCTGTTTTTTTTGCTGGCACGATACACCTCCTTTAAGACTGACCTCAGGGATAGACCCGGTTTCAATTCTTTATATGTTTTTATCATACATGAGATTCGTGAAAAAGTAAATGTTCCATATACTGTTGCGGTTGACTGCATTCATGATATAATGATTACAGCGCCAAAAGTACCATTCCCGGAACCGTGCTTGCACGAGTGGAGGGAAGGGTATTTGGGGCGCGCCATGCATGAGCAAGAAGTGGGGCAGGGGCCCCGCGAATTGCGAATGGAGGACAGGATTGTGGGAGCTCGGAGAGCGGAACAATCCGTAATCTTACTTTGGCGAGTATATCAAATAACAATTCAAACGCAAACAGACCATGCCTGGAGGAACGGAAAATGATACTGGAAGATAGTATGAGAGACTGGCTGCGCGCTGAGCTGGACCGTCAGAAAGGAAATGTCAGCTGCCTTTACAGGAATCTGGTGAGCGGGGACTGCTTCGGTTACCGGACGGATCATGTACATCCCTCTGCCAGCATCATCAAAATGTTCCTGATGGCGGACATATATGACCTTGCCGGCCGCGGACGGCTTCTGCTGACGGACCGGATCAGCGTGGAAGACGAGAAGAATGCCTCCTCCAGCGGTGTCCTGCATTTTATGAAGGACATCAAGTCCATGTCGGTGAGGGACCTGGTGGAACTGATGATCATCATCAGCGACAATACCGCGACCAATATTCTGCTCCGGATCGAAGGGATGGAACAGATGCAGCGGTATCTGAAGGATACCCTGAAGCTGAATGGCACCAGATGGAACCGGGAAATGATGGATCTGGATGCGATCGCACGGGGGATCCAGAATTACACTTCCGCCGATGACTGCGCCTGGCTTCTGGAGCAGATCTACCGGGGAAGGCTGGTGTCACCTGAGGCAAGCGCGCAGATGCTGCAGATCCTGAAGGAACAGCAGTTCAATGACCTGATTCCGGAAGACCTGTGTGACCTGATCCCGGAAGAGAATATTGCGCATAAGACGGGGGGACTGGACGGTGTTGTTCATGATACGGCTATTGTCGATTATGGAAAAGAGCCGTTTATCCTGTGCTTCCTTGGCAGCGAAACGGATGTACCTGAGTTCAGCCGGCTGATCCGCAGAGCTTCCCTGAAGATCTATCAGGCTGTCAACGGTCCTGAGAAATAGAATATAGAATAAAGTTAACAGCATATATGAGGGAGGAAATACTGAGATGACAATTCAGAAAAACAGAGACAACGACGCATTGACTTTTGTACTGGCAGGCCGCCTGGATACGACAACAGCACCCATGCTGGAAGGCGAACTGAGCACGTCGCTGGACGGTATCGATTCGCTGATTCTGGATTTTTCAAGCCTGGAGTATGTCTCGTCTGCCGGACTGCGTGTGATCATGGCTGCCTACAAATCCATGAAAGGGAAAGGCGCAATGAAGATCACTCATGTCAATGAGGTGATCAGGGAAATCTTTGATGTGACAGGCTTTTCAAGAGTTCTGAACATCGAGTGACTTTGTTTGAATAGAATGCTCACAAAGAGCTGATGAAGAGGAAGACCGGATGAAAGAACTGACGATTGATGCAACAACTGGGAATCTGGGTGAGGTGCTTGAATTTCTGGAAGAGCAGCTGGAGGATTGCAACTGTTCTCCTAAGGCACAGGCCCAGCTGAATATCGCCGTTGAGGAAATCTTTGTCAACATTGCTCATTACGGGTATGTTCCTGACACGGGGACTGCGACGATCCGGGTGGAGACGTCAGAGGAGCCGCTCCGTGTGACCGTGACTTTTTTTGACAACGGGAAGCCGTTTGATCCCCTTGCCAAAAAAGATCCGGATCTTGATCTGGATGCGGATGAGCGGGATCCCGGCGGGATGGGAATCTACATGGTCAGGCAGAGCATGGATGAAGTGCGGTATGAGTATAAAAACGGGCAGAATATTCTGACGATCAGTAAAAACGTATGAAGCGGATAAAATCAATCAGAAAAATGCACGTACTGCGGCTGATTCTCTTTGGTCTGGTCCTGATCATCGGAATCGGCGGGGTTGTGGGTGTTTCCTTTTACCGCCAGAATATCGAAACCTACAGGTCCATGGCGTATTCTTATGTAGATCTGGCAGTGATCAATATCAGCGGCTCGATGGTCTCAAGAATGATAGAGCGCGAAGATGACATCTGCGCTTATCATGAGATGCTCCGGGAAGCGCTTGAGAACGAAGATTCGCAGGCATTTCTGGACCATGTGGAAAACATTGATGATCCTGAGCTGGAAGATCTGTTCAGGTACTGGAACGAAATCAACTGGTTCGTTCTGTCAACAGGAAATCTCGTTTCCGACACACGCTATTTCTATGTGGTCATTCCCACGGAGGAAGATCTGATCTACCTGTGGGATTCAGATATGGATCAGGATGAGCTCACAGCTCCGTTTGAGCATGATGAATATGAGAACGGGGAAAAGGAAAACCTGATG
>JAGCAV010000443.1 GCA_017652545.1 Lachnospiraceae bacterium | reverse complement strand
CCGGTACCAGACCTTTGGTCCCCGCCAGAAGATGCTTGCGGATTATATTCTGTCGCACAGCGATGAGGCGGCTTTTATGACAGCAGGTGCGCTGGGAGAAGCTGCCGGGGTGAGCGAGGCTACGGTGCTGCGCTTTGCCGCTTCTCTGGGAGAAGAGGGGGAAGGCTATACAGGTTTCCAGGAACAGCTGAGAGAAGAGATCTTAAGCCGTGTCAGCGTGACCAGGCGTATGGAGCAGACTTACGCGGATGTGGACCGTTCAAAACTGCTTGATGAAGTGCTGGAGACGGATATGCTGCTGTTTGCCAGGACCAGGCAGATGATCAGTGAGAAAGCTTTTCAGCTGGCGCTGGATCTGCTTGAGAGCGCGCGGGACATCTATATCGTCGGCCTGAGGGGCAGCGCGCCGCTCGCCCAGTACCTGTATTTTCAGCTGCGTCTGATCTTTAATCATGTGATCCTTGTCTCATCCAGCAGTGAACATGAACTGCTTGAGCAGCTGATCCATGTGAATGAGCAGGATACGGTGATCGGGATCAGCTTTCCCAGGTATTCGCTTCGCACACTCAGAATGCTCGAATTTGCCAGCACAAGGCGGGCCGGGATCATCACCCTGACAGACAGCATGCGGGCACCGGTAAACATGTACTCGACATGTACCCTTACAGCAGCCTCGGATATTTCTTCTGTCGCGGGATCGCTCACGGCGGCCATGGGCGTTGTGGACGCGGTGATCACGGCTCTGAGCGTGCGCAACAGCGCGGCCGTTGAAAAAAACATGGAACTGCTGGAGCGCACACTGAACGATTACCAGGTCAGCGGGAATGATGAGATGGATATGATGGAGCAGGGCGTACAGCTTCATTTTCCGTTGAAAGAGGAATAATCAGGGAGGAACAGTCGAAAGAAGGATATGGCCGGGGATAAAAAGAAAGTGATTATCATCGGCGCCGGTGCTTCCGGTCTGATGGCGGGCGTCATGGCTGCCCGTGAAGGCGCGAACGTGACCATTCTCGAAAAGAATGAGAAAGCGGGGAAAAAGATCTATATAACCGGGAAGGGCAGGTGCAACTTCACCAACATGTGCGCTCCGGAGGATTTTTTCTCCCACGTACGACGTAACAGCCGATTTATGTACAGCAGCTTCTATGCCATGACAAATGAGGACGTGGCGGATTTTTTCAGGAATGCCGGGATGAAAGTAAAGACCGAGCGCGGCAACCGGGCATTTCCGGAGTCGGATCACGCATCGGATGTGACAGGCAGCCTGATGCGGCTTCTGAACAGATATGACGCGAAGATCTGCTTTGGTGCAGAGGTAAGGCATATCCTGACCGGAAAGAACGGGAAGGGGGAAGAAGCGGCGAAGGGGGTCATTCTGGATGACGGAACACAGATCCTTTCGGACGCTGTGATCGTCTGCACCGGCGGACTTTCCTATCCGTCAACAGGTTCTACGGGAGACGGCTATGCGTTTGCCCGGGAGACGGGACATAACGTAACGGCGTGCCTGCCGTCGCTTGTGCCGCTGCGTGTCAGGGAAGAGGAGATGTGCGCGCAGATGCAGGGACTCTCCCTGAAGAATGTCAGGCTCAGAATGACGAAGGGAAAAAAGACGCTCTATGATGAAATGGGCGAGATGCTT
>JAGCAV010000043.1 GCA_017652545.1 Lachnospiraceae bacterium | reverse complement strand
TCATGCGGATCGCCTCATAGGTTCCCTCAATGTTCTGGGCGTCAGATACGACCACGCGTATGCCGGCTTTTTCAAGCTGGTCCACCACATCCGTGCTCTGCGCCATGGTTCCCATCAGCAGCACCTGCGGCTCGAGCGCAATAATCTCCTCCACATTGGTCTCATACCCCGATTCCACAGAAGGCACATCAAACACCTCGGCCGGATAGTCACAGTATTCTCCCCTGCCGACAAGCAGATCACCGGCACCCAGTGCATACAGGATCTCACAGTCTGCGGCAGTCAGCGCAACCACCCGCTCCGCGGGCTCTTCCAGCACGACCTCCCTCCCGGTCATGTCTGTGACGGTTATGGCTTCATCAGCGAAGGCACCCCCCACAGTCAGTACGGTCAGCCCCAGTCCGGCAAGCAATGCAGTCATGATTTTTCTCATTTCTGTTCCTCCTTTTGTCTTTGCAGGTTTTTCCGAAGGGCGGCCAGTGACCTCTTTGCCGCCTCAGCGGATGTGTTTTCGATCGTGAAAGTAATCTCCTCTCCGCCCGGCCCGGCAAGCAGCTCCTTCACAGCTGCCTCCCAGGGCACCTGTCCCTCACCAAGCGCCAGGTGCAGATCGCGGATCCCGTCGTTGTCATGCAGATGAACGTGCCTGATCCGGCCTGACAGCTTCCCGGTCCACACAGACAGCGGATCAGCTGCATAGCAGGCCACATGACCGATATCCAGGCAGATCCCGAAGCCGGGATGCTCCACTCTCTGTGCCGCTTCCAGAAACGGCGCGACTTCGCGGTCAAGCACATTCTCCATGCAGACCAGCGGACCTGCGCCTTTTCCGGCTCCGACATCTTCCAGGAAGCGGTTCCAGAACGAGGCAGTCCGCTCGGCCCATCCCTCGGTATAGTAAACAGTCGGAATCATCCCGCTGTGGTAAATGATGCGGTCCGCCCCGAGCATGAGCGCCGCTTCATATGCCTGTGCAAAGCGGTCAGCCGTCACGCGGACGATCCGGCTGTCAAACGACATGGGATTCAGGTCGAGAAAGGGCCCGTGTACGCTTACCGCCGGCTGTCCGAGCCTGTCCAGCAAAGCGACTGTCCCGGCCATCGTTTCGTCAAATGCATCCAGATTGCCGGCAATGCTGAAGTCGATCAGTTCCAGGCCGGCTCCGGAGCAGGCAAGGACATCCCGGAGTTCTTCCTCCGGCATCAGTTGTGAGATATACACCCTGTTCATATCCGCCCAGCGAAGAATTGCTTCTGATCATTCCTTTCTGTGATCCACAAGGTTACGATAACCTGAGTATACCATCTTTTATGAAAACTTGAAAACAACATTGACATAAACAGCCATAAAAAAAAGCTGATCTGATCAGATCAGCATTTTCCCAATCCTTCCCTCCAGGCTTCCAGCAGCCTTTCAAAAGACCAGGCAGCGTTGGCCGGCGAGGTGCTCGGAAGCGCGATCGGTTCTATTCCTGTTTCGGGATACTGGTACTTCAGATACAGTTTCCGGGCAAGAGCGCCGTTGGTACAGATCTTTTCGATCCTGCATCTGTCAAGAATAACGGAAAGGTCCGTGGGGACAGCGTTCCTGATGCTGCTGTCTGATGACCCGGCGATCTCGCAGGAATCGATCACATCCCACAGAGCCATGCCATGGCCAAGAGCAAGCATTTTCTTCTGCGGGATGTTCTCCGGAACAGCCTCGCCTGTCAGTGCAGCCAGGATCCTCCAGAACCGGTTCTGCGGATGGCCGTAGTAAAACTGCTGCTCCCTGGATCTGACCGACGGAAAACTCCCCAGGATCAGGATGCGGCTGTGCGCGTCAAAAAGCGGGGGAAATTCATGCGTATGCTTTTCGGATCTTCTTTTCACATCCGGATCACTTCTGCCCTGCACAGTCCGGCCTCCTGTTCGCTGTGTGTTGTCAGGATAACGGTTCGTCCGTTCCTGTTATCTGTAAGAAAAGCCGCCGCTGCTCCGATATTTGCCTCATCCAGTCCGGTGAACGGTTCATCCAGGAGCAGCAGGTCGGACGGAAACAGAACTGTCCGCAGAAAAGCCACCCTGCGTTTCATGCCGCCGGAATATTCGCTGACCGGTCTGCGGGCATCCTGGCCGCCGATTCCCAGCTGATCAAGTTTTTCGATCACCGCATCTTCCGGCAGAGAAGGCAGGACAAAGCGCAGGTTATCCACCGCGCTCAGCCACGGCAGAAGGCGGTCCTCCTGGAACATAAAGCTGACCCTCAGGTCGTCCGTTCCAGTGATCAGGCCGGAATCAGCCTGCTCAAGGCCGGCAAGAATGCGAAGGAGTGTTGTCTTCCCGCATCCCGACGGACCCATGAGCGCATAGACGCCCCCCATTTCCGCCTCCATGTCAAAATCCGTTAAGACCGGATGATCAAAACATTTGCTCAGCGAGTCAATGATGATCTTTTTCATGGGTCAATCCTCTCAGCATCCCTTCGCGCTCAGGTACCGGATCACGCGCAGGCACTTTCTCCACAGTTTTTCCGTCACAATGCTCATCAGGACAACAGCCAGTGTCCAGGCAAACAGATCCGGTGTGTTCAGGTATACCTTCGCCTGCTGGAGCCGTTCTCCGATGGATCCTTTCGGCATGCCGATCACCTCGGCAGCGATCCCCGATTTCCAGGCAAAGCCCAAAGCCAGGCTTGTACCAGTCTCAAAGAGCGGCATGACCTGATGCAGATAAAGGAACCGGAACCTGCGCAGAAGAGGGACCCTGAAAAGGCGCGCCATCTCCGTCAGGGCCGGGTCTCTCTGCTCTATCCCGGTTTTGACATTCATGTAGATGATCGGCAGCGCCATAATGAAGGAGATCAGCTGCGTCAGATACCGGGATGAGACCAGGATCAGCGCCAGGATAATGAACGATACCACCGGAACGGCGCGGACAAGCCGCATCGGCGGCTGGATCAGGTCATCTGCCCAGGCAAAGATACCGGCCAGCACGGCAAGGACACTGCCGATCGCCACGGCTGCAAGAAAACCGGTCAGGATGCGCACGCTGGTATACAGGATCGATCTCCAGAACAGACCCTCCCCGCAGAGTCTGAAAAAACGCACAGCGGTATCCAGCGGGGAAGCCAGAAATATACCCAGCACCCTCTGCATGCTCAATAATTGCCAAATGGCGATCCAGAAAAGGACCGCCAGTATCTGAATGATCAGTTTTTTCTTTTTTCCGGAAATCATCATAAATCAATCAAATAAAACCATTCAGGGGATAAAGAAGAAATCCTCTTCCGGAAGTGCCCCGCCTACAGATTCGGGATTGGCGTCAAACAGCACCTGCAGGTATCCTGCCAGCTTGTCCGCCATTTCCTGTCCTGTGATCAGCGTAATATTGCAGGCCGGAAGCGCCTTTTCCGCCACTGCCTGCGGCACGATGTCGTATGCGCCGACCAGGGCAGCTGCTCCGGCGGTATCCTCATTCACATAGGCGACGGAGTCGGCATATGCTTCAAGGAAAGCGGTGACAGCTTCCGGATTTTCCTCTGCGAACGCTGTCCTTACCACGGCGACGCCGGTAATCATTCCGGACGGATTCTCACTGCCTTCCTGCAGCTTATCCCACTCTTCAGACAGATCAAGCACGACCTGAATGCTGTCGTCTTTCATCATGGCAGTCGTGACAAAGGGCTGCGGAAGCATGGCGATCCCCTCGGGATCCTCAAGCAGCGCGGCCAGACATTCAGCGTGTTCGCTCTTCCACTCAATCTGAACATCGGCATCCGGGTCGATCCCGTTCCCGCTGAGGATATAATTCAGCGCATACTCAGGTGTGGAACCCTTGCCGCTCGCGTAGATCGTCCGCCCTTTCAGATCACTTACGGAACTGACGGAACCGGAAGTATCCACAATATACAGGACACCCAGCGTATTGATGGCGATCACCCTGACGCCGCCTTTGGTGTTGTTGTAGAGCACACTGGCAAGATTGGCCGGAACCGCCGCGATATCCGTTTCTCCCTTCGCAAGAAGCGGCGCGACCACATCCGGCGCTGCGGCGATCTCAAACTGATAGCCGGCGGCTTCATCTGTTCCGTAGCCTGCTTCATCCATCATTTTTACCAGCCCCATGGCTGTCGGGCCTTTCAGCGCGGTAACGCGGACAGCCTGCTCCTCCTGAGCAGACACGGGCGCTGAAAGCATTCCGGCTGCAAGTACCACAGCCATGATCTGTCTGAACTTACTCATGATTCTTATGTTTCCTCCATACCGGACGGATCTTCCTGATCCGCCCGGAAAACCTCACTGTAAGGAAGCGCTGATCAGATCAGCGCTTCCTTGGAATGACTCAGTTTTTCAGTTGTTATTAATCGTTGAAACCGACTCTTGCTTCATAGGAAGTATGGAGCAGTTCATGTGCCTTATGAGAATTCGGCTCGCCCAGATATTTCTCGTAAAGCTCGATGATCTGCGGATTGTTGTGAGACTGACGGAGCACCTGGCGCTCGTCCTCGCTGTACAGGGCGTTTGCTCTCTTCTCCTTGTAAACGTCGATAATATTATCGGGCTCATTCGGAAGAAGGGCCGGACGTACATAGGACTGGCCGCCGCCGTTGATGCAGCCGCCCGGGCAGCCCATGATCTCGATGAACTGATATTTGGACTTGCCTTCACGGATCTCATCGAGCAGGACCTTCGCGGACTTCATGCCGGAGGCAATCGCCACGTTCACGACTGTGCCGTTGATATCAAGGGAAGCCTCACGGATACCGGCATCATGGCCGCGGACCTCTTCGAAGGTGATGCCTTCTTTTTCCTTGCCGGTCAGCTTGAAGTAAACGGTACGAAGCGCTGCTTCCATAACACCGCCGGTCACGCCGAAGATAACGGCAGCACCGGTGTAATCGCCCATGATATCCTGATCCCATTCTTCATCAGGCAGACGGTCGAAGATGATACCGCTTCTCTTGATCAGGCGGCCAAGCTCTCTGGTGGTAAGGACAGCATCCACATCCGGGATCCCGTTGACCTTAAGCTGCTCACGCTGCTTCTCGAACTTCTTGGCCACGCAGGGCATGATGGAGACAACGAAGATGTCTTCCGGAGCGATGCCCTTCTCCTGTGCCCAGTAGGACTTGATGATCGCGCCCTGCATCTCGTGAGGCGATTTGCAGCTGGACAGATGCGGAAGCAGATCCCCGTAGTTGTACTCGGCATAGTTGATCCAGCCCGGTGAGCAGGAAGTGATCATCGGAAGCACGCCGCCGTTTGTCAGACGGCCAAGAAGCTCCGTGCCCTCCTCCATGATGGTCAGGTCAGCGCCGAAGTTGACATCGTAAACGCGCTCGAAGCCGAGACGGCGAAGCGCCGCGATCATCTTGCCGGTGACCGGTGTGCCGATCGGATAGCCGAATTCCTCACCAAGGGAGGCACGGACTGCCGGAGCGGCCTGTACGATCACATGCTTGCCTGCTGCGAAAGCTGCGTCGACCTTGTCGATCTCGGAGTTCTCCATCAGAGCGCCGGTCGGACATACATTGACGCACTGTCCGCACTGGATACAGGGTGAATCCGCAAAGCTTCTGTTCTCAGCCGGTGAAACGAAGGTCCTGAAACCGCGGTTCTCATAGCCCAGGATTCCCAGGCCGTGTGCGTTCTTGCAGCGCTCGATACATCTGCCGCAGAGAATACACTTGGAGGTGTCGCGAACCAGAGCCGGTGCAAGACGGTCGATGTGAACCTCTGAATGCACACCCGCGAAAGCGTCATCCCTGGCGCCGGTCAGGTTGGCTACATGCAGCAGCTCGCAGTTGCCGTTCTTGTCGCACTGCTGGCAGTTCTTGTTGTGGTTGGAAAGCAGCAGCTCCACAGAGCGTCTGCGGGCTTCAACAGCCTTCGGAGAACCGATCCTGATCTCCATACCCTCGGAGACCGGATACACGCAGCTGGCTACCAGGCCTCTGGCGCCGGTTGCTTCCACAAGGCATACACGGCAGGAGCCGACGTTGCACTCGCCATGGTTGAATGTACACAGGGAAGGAATTTCGTATCCGCAGGCCTTGGCGGCTTCCAGGATCGTCAATCCGGCTTCTACCTGATAGGGGATTCCCTCTATTTTAATATTAACGGTTGACATATTTTATCCTCCTCCCCATTACTTCTTGCTGATCGCG
>JAGCAV010000442.1 GCA_017652545.1 Lachnospiraceae bacterium | reverse complement strand
CCTGCGGGGACACCTATGAGGTCTCCGACATCGAGACCCGCCGGGAGGGGCCGTCCTACACCGCCGACACCTGTCGGGAATTCCGGGCGATGTTCCCGGGGGACGATCTTTTCCTGATCCTCGGCGCGGACAGCATACTGGAGATGGACCGCTGGCACGAGCCCGCCGCCATCTTCGACGCCGCGACCGTGATGGCCTTCACCCGGGGCGGGGCGGACAACGCCGCCTTTGCCGCCGAGGCCGCGCGACTGCGGGAGGTCTACGGCGCGCGGATCGAGATCATCGACGTGTTCGCGCTGGATATCTCCTCCTCCGACATCCGCCGCTTCATCGCCGGGGGCCACGCCTTCCGGCATATGGTGACGGAGGGGGTTTATGGGTACGTGAAGGAAAATGGGCTTTACGGGTTTAGAGAGAGTGGAGAGTAAAGAGTGGAGAGTGGAGCTTTGGTTTCACTCTCCATTTTTCTAAAGATTTTGAATCATTTGGGGGCTTTTCATTGTGTGAAACGCCTGCAGCTCAACTCTCAACTCTCCACACTTCACACTCCATACTTAGACAGAAACCGGCTCTGTCATCGTCTCCCCAACGACCTTCCGGGCGCGGTCCGGGTAGTTGGTGATGATGGCGTGAACGCCCATCCGTGTACACATCTGCATATATTCCTTTTTATTGACAGTCCAGACATTGACATCCAGACCGGCAGCCGCGCACTGCTTCATATAATCCGGATACTGCAGATTGTAGATGGCAGGGTGCAGGGCATTGACCCCCAGCCTGCGGCCGTATGCGGGCATGTCGATGTAGCCGTCGGAATAGAGCAGGCCGACTTTGGCCTGCGGGTCCATCAGATGGATCTTCTGTATGGTGTAATGATTGAAGGAGGAATAGACAACACGGTCCTCCATGCCGTAATGCGCTGTCATTTCCAGAATCTTTCTTTCTATGTCCGGATAGAAGACAACGCCCGTTTTCAGCTCGATATTGATGGTGAGGGACGTCGGCGCGATCAGTTCAAAGACTTCCTCCATCAGCGGGATGTCCGCGTGCGGAGCGTCAGGAAACTTCCCTGCGTAACTGTAATTAAAGGAACGGAGCTGGGGAAGCGTGTAATCCTTGACCCATCCCGTGCCGGTGCTGGTGCGTTCCAGCGTTTCATCGTGAATGATCACAAGCCGGTTGTCCCTGGTCTGCTGGATGTCAAGTTCGATGCCGTCGGCACACTGCCGCACGGCTTCCTCAAAGGAAGCCATGGTGTTTTCCGGTGCATAGGCGCTGGCGCCCCGGTGGGCCCAGATGAGAGGCTTTTATGCGTTTGTCATTTGTTTTCTTCCTTCCGGCGATGATGTCTTTTTATGTCTTTTTTCAGGGCTCCCCGTACAGAACGGGAAAGCGTCATTTGTTTTGATAAAACACTTGCTTCGATTCTACAGGAAAAGTAAAATGGATTCAATAAACAGTTGGATCTATCCACACAGGGAAAACAGAAAAATAAGTCGCGGGAGGCATGGGACATGAAATTCAAACTGACATCACTGGAAAAGAAATGGGTGCTGTATGATGTGGGAAATTCGGCGTTTACCCTGATGGTTTCGACACTGATCCCGATCTATTTCAATGCGCTGGCAGACAGCGCCGGCATATCCAGTGTCAACTATCTGGCTTACTGGGGATACGCGATCTCGCTGTCCACGATCCTGGTCGCCATCTGCGGCCCGATCACGGGTGCCGCTTCAGACAAAAAGGGCCGTAAAAAGTTCTTCTTTACCATGGCGATTCTGATCGGGGCGGTCGGGTGCCTGGCCATGGGTCTGGCAAAACAGTGGATGATCTTCCTCATCATTTTTGTCATTGCCAAGAGCAGCTATTCCCTGAGCCTGATCATCTACGACTCCATGCTGGTGGACGTGACAACGGAAGACAGAATGGACAGTGTTTCCTCACAGGGATTTGCCTGGGGATATATCGGCAGCTGCATACCCTTCATCATCTGCCTGCTCCTGGTCCTGAACGCCGGGAAACTCGGCATGTCCATGAGCACCGCCATGATGATCTCATTCGTGATTGTGGCGATCTGGTGGGTGGCGGTATCCATGCCGTTCCTCAGATCCTATGAACAGAAGTATTACATCAGCAGCGCGAAGAGCAGGTCCGGCGTGTTTTCCCAGCTTGGGAACACCCTGAAAGAGATGGCTAAGGACAAGCGCATCCTGCTGTTCATGATTGCATTCTTCTTCTACATTGACGGTGTCTACACGATCATCGATATGTCCACCGCATACGGTTCGGCTCTGGGACTGGACAGCACAGGCCTTCTGCTGGCGCTGCTGGTGACGCAGTTCGTGGCGTTCCCCAGTGCCATCATCATGGGGAAGCTTGCCCAGAAGGTAAAGTCGACGCTGCTGATCACAGTCTGTATTCTGGCGTACTTCTGCATAGCCGTCTTTGCGGTATTCATGAGCAAACAGCTTCATTTCTGGATCCTGGCCATCGGGGTCGGCATGTTCCAGGGCGGTATTCAGGCCCTTTCAAGGTCCTATTTCACAAAGATCATTCCGCCGGAGAAAACCGGTGAGTACTTCGGATTTCTGGACATCTGCGGAAAAGGCGCTTCCCTGATGGGTACGCTTGTGATGAGCGCGGTCACGCAGATCACAGGCCGTCAGCAGCTCGGTGTCGGGGCAATCGCCCTGTTCTTCCTCATCGGCCTGGTCTTCTTCCGCATGAGCGCAGGGGAAGGCAAACCGGTGTGATCCGGGGCTGAGACGGACCGGATCCGGGGGATGAATGGCAGAACGGACCCACAGAAAAAACGGGTTCATGTACATATATAATCACTATTACCACAGGGAGGAGACGTAAATCATGATGGATATGTTTTCACTGAAAGGGAGAGTTGCCCTGGTGACCGGAAGCGCGCAGGGACTCGGCAATATGATCGCCCGCGGAATGTATGACGCAGGTGCGAGGATCGTGCTTGGAGATATCAGTCAGGCTGCGCTCGACAGGGCGGTCGAGACCATGAAGGCGGAGGGAATTGAAGCCGCGGCCTACGCCTTTGATATTTCAAATGAGGAACAGGTGACGGAAGCGGTTGAACGCATGGAGAAGGAAGTCGGCCCCATCGATATCCTGGTCAACAATGCAGGGATACATAAAAGAGACCTGCTGATCGATATGCCGG
>JAGCAV010000441.1 GCA_017652545.1 Lachnospiraceae bacterium | reverse complement strand
GCCCCCTGCTCCCCGGTACCCAGCGCCTCATGCATCAGAGGCGCGCAGTGTGCGCCGGCTCTGACGGCGATGTCGTATGTAAAGGCCAGTTCATCACAGACAAGCGCAGAATCCAGATCCGAGATATTGAGCGTTACGATCGGGCACCTGTCCCCGGCCGAAAAGTCTCCGTACACCCTGACGCCCGGGATGTCTGCGACTGCCTCATGGAACCGCCCGGCCAGGCTCATCTCATGGGCGTGGATCACGTCTATGCCCGTTTCGCTGATAAAATCCACCGCAGCCGAAAGGCCTGCAATGCCGTGGCCGTTCAGGGTCCCGGCTTCCAGTCTGGTCGGGTATTCCCGCGGCTGCTCCTTCAGGAAAGACTGCACGCCCGTTCCGCCGACTTTGAAAGGCTCGATCTCCATATCTTCGTTGATGATCAGCCCGCCGGTCCCCTGCGGCCCCATCATGGACTTGTGCCCCGTAAAGCACAAAATGGAAATGCCGGTTCCCGTCAGGTCGATCGGCACTGCCCCTGCTGTCTGGGAAGCGTCCACGATCAGCAGCAGGCCGTGTGCACGTGCGATCTCTCCGATCCGGTCAATATCCAGCATGCTGCCTGTCAGATTGGAGGCGTGGGTACAGACAATGGCCCGCGTGTCCGGCCGGATGAGCCGCTCAAAGTCCGCATAGTCAATACATCCCCTGCGGTCCGCCTGCACGAAGGACAGCTGAACGCCCCGTTCGCTTCGCAGCCTGTAGAGCGGGCGGAGGACCGAATTGTGTTCCAGCACCGTCGTAATGACATGGTCTCCCTTCTTTATGGTCCCGCTGATGGCGATGTTGAGCGCCTCCGTCGAATTGTTCGTAAAGATCACATGCTCCGATTTCGAACAGCCGAAAAAGGACGCCAGTTTCATGCGGGTCCTGTAGATCAGGCGGTTCGATTTCAGCGCGCCTTCATGGGCGCCTCTTGACGCATTGCCCAGTGATGTCAGCGCTTCCGTCACGGCGCTGACCACGCAGGGCGGCTTGACCATGGTGGTAGCAGCATTATCCAGATAGATCATCGGGTTCCTCCTGTTTTTGCAGTATCATTCAGACGCCTGCGTCCTTCCGGTTCATCAGCCAGGCAAACGCTTTCGCTGTCCTCAGGTCCGGATCTTTAAAATGATTCCCCTCATTCCATTCGAGCACGCATTCTTTCCCGGAATCCGTCAGCAGGGTACAGGCTTTGCGGATCGCGCTGCCCACCTGCGACATGACCGGATTTCTCGTCTTTTCTTCTTTATCGCCCAGGCTGAGGTAAACGACATCCGCATGAAGTGCGTGTTCCTGCATATACTCTGTAAAATGCGGGAACCAGACCGACGGTGACGCTGCCGCAATGCCGTCGAACCGGTCTGTCTGATAACCCGCCCACAACGCGAACAGTCCTGCGAGGGAATAGCCGCCGATCAGGACCCGACGCGGAGCTGTCCGGTCCGCTGCCTTCCGGTCAGGAACGACGGTTTCCAGAAGTTTCTTCAGGGTTTCAGCCGCACCGTCTCCGAAGCCCTCATCTCCGAACGCTTTCGGTGCCGGCCAGGGAGACAGGTCATGGTTCCAGCTGTTTACCTTTACAGCCTTCAGACAGAAATCCTGTCCTCCGGTCAGTTCCCGGATGTGGGACACTTCGCTTTCGATCACTTCCAGGTCATGATCATCGACCATCTGCACCAGCCAGGTCTCCGCTTCCGGATTTCCGTATGTAAAAACCTTAAACTCATCCTCGAAAGGATATCTGAGTCCCCACTGCCCGCGGATCTCATCGCACATTTCCAACACATCTTTCGTCATGGCGTGCGTGACCAGCGGCGACTCCGTCAGGCCCCGGCGCAGGCATTCGTTGACATGCCGGATCTCGAACTGATATCCCTCATCGGAAATGCCGCTGATCTTCTGCGGGACGGGTGATACGAGCTGACGCACGGATCCGTCACAGATGATCTCCGCCGATTCGGGCTTCCAGAATTTCGGCATCCGGATATATCCCTTTGTCCCGTAGATCCATGCCGTGTCGGGCATGACCGTACGGATCGCGCTGGTCACCGTGAACATGGCGCCGTTCTCATACTGTCCGATCATGACATTCTGTTCATCCACCTGCAGGTGGAGCCCGTCCGTATCCATGGCTGCCAGCGAAAGGATTCGCTGCGGCATCCTTTCATAGATGAACTTTGCGAAATGAAGCCCGTAGATCCCGACATCCAGAAGCGCCCCGCCCGCCTGAGCCGGATCTGTC
>JAGCAV010000440.1 GCA_017652545.1 Lachnospiraceae bacterium | reverse complement strand
TGCTCATCCAGCGCGTTCGCAAGGTCTTTTATCCTGACATAACCCTTTTCATCAACCGGCAGACAGGTGACCCGGAACCCTTCTTTTTCCAGGCGGGCGGCTGCCTCAAGGACAGCGGGATGCTCAATGGAACTGACAATGACATGATTGCCCGTCCTGCGCAGGGCGCCGGCCGCGCCGAACAGGGCCCAGTTATCGGATTCCGTTCCGCCTGACGTGAAATAGATCTCCTTCTCACTGCAGCGGATTGTCCTCGCGATCGTCTCCCTGGCACCGCGGACGATCTGTTCGGCCTGTACACCCTTCAGGTGTTTGGAGGAAGGGTTTCCGTACGTGAACAGCATGGCCTGTGTGACGGCATCCGCCACTTCCTGCGTGCAGGCCGTCGTGGCTGAATTATCAAAATAGATCTCAGATGTCATATCATGTCGATTAATCATTTGTTTCTTCTTTCAGTGTCATCCAGTTCCAGTCTCAGCATCATATGCGCGAGCAGCGCCATCCCCGCTGTTTCCGTCCGCAGGATCCTGCGGCCAAGCGTTATGCTTTGTCCGCCCGCTTTCAGCAGCGCGTCAACCTCTTCTCTTTCCAGCCCGCCCTCGGGGCCGATAAAGATCCCGACGGATCTGCCGGGCCTGACTTCTCCCAGCGCTGCTGCGGAAGATACCGCATCCTGCGCCAGTTCATAAGGAACCAGCACAACATCCAGTTTTTCAGCCAGACAGAGCGCTTCCTGAAAAGAAGCCACCTGCTCAACAGCGGGAATAAAGGCTCTGTGGGACTGCTTGGCGGCGCTTTCGGCTATGGCATTCCAGCGCTTCACCTTTGCCGCGGCTTTTCCGGCGTCCAGCCTTGCAACGCACCTTTTCATCGCCACCGGGACAACGGCATACGCGCCGAGCTCCACGGCTTTCTGGATGATCATCTCCATCTTGTCACTTTTGGGAAGGCCCTGGAAGAGTGTGATCCGGCAGGGGAGTTCCGCGTCCGAATGTTCTGCCCAGAGGATCTCCAGGCTGACCCGGTCTTCACTGATCCCGCTGATCCGGCAGCGGTAATCCGTCTCATCCTCTCCTGTGCACACCCGGACCTCCTCACCCGGCTTCATGCGCAGTACATTTCTGATGTGGTTGACATCAGTCCCTGTTATGATGATCTCCTGCGCCGTGATCTGTTCAGGCGAAACAAAAAAGCTGTGCATAAACCGCTCTCCCAACTCCACACTCAACTACGCTTTTTCACCTGTCACGCAGACCCATTCTCCCTGCGCTGTGACTTCCTTCACCTGCAGGCCCGCCTTTTCCATGGCATCGCGGACGATCTGTTCCTTCTCTGCCAGGATCCCCGATGTGATGTACAGGCCGCTCTTTTTCATATGGCGGACAACCTGGGGGGTGAGCATGACCAGGACATCAGCCAGGATATTGGCTGCCACGATGTCATACTTTTCATACCCCACCGCATCCTGAACCTCCGGATCGTCAATGATGTTTCCGATCATGACATCCATCTTTTCTTCCGGTATGTCATTGCTTTCAAGGTTCTCATGGGTCGCTGATATGGCACACGGATCCAGGTCAGTGCCTGCTGCGTGCGTGGCACCCATCTTCAGGGCCGCAATGGAAAGAATGCCGCTGCCGGTTCCCACATCCAGGATCTCGCATCCGGGCTTCACATATTTCTTCAGCTGCCTCAGGCAAAGCTGCGTGGTCTCATGCATGCCGGTTCCGAAGGCTGTGCCCGGATCAATGTGGATGATCATCTTATCCGCATCTTCCGGCTTCACCTCCTCCCAGGAGGGGATGATCAGCATATCATCCACGTAGAACTGATGAAAATACTGCTTCCAGTTATTGATCCAGTCAATGTCCTCCGTCTGGGATTCCTCAATGGTGCCCTCGCCGATGTCCATGAACAGGCGGAGCGTGTCCAGTTCTTCCCTGACCCGGTCCAGAAGCTGCGTGGGATCTTCATCCGCGTCCACATAAAAGCTCAGATAAGCCACACCGTCATCGTCCTGGGCATCAGGCAGGATGTCCACAAACATCTGCTCCTTTTCCATGGCCGAAAGCGGTACCTTATCTTCGATCTCAACGCCCTCGACCCCGGCTTCCGCCAGGGTCGCAATCACAATGTCCTCTGCTTCAGAGAGGGTCTTCAGTCTGAATTTATTCCATCTCATAAGTCTTTACGTCCAATCTGCTGTTTCCGAAGGGTCAGTCTATTCATCAAACCCATTGGGATTCATGGACTGCCATCTCCAGGAATCCTCGCACATTTCGTCAATTCCATACTGCGCGTCCCATCCGAGCTCTGCCTTTGCCTTGGACGGGTCACAGTAACAGGTCGCGATATCGCCCGGCCTGCGGGGTTTGATCTCGTAGCGGATCGGATGGCCGCATGCCTTTTCAAAAGCCTTCACGATCTGCAGGACACTGTAGCCGTTTCCGGTTCCGAGATTATAGATGCTCACGCCTTCCTTGTCCGCCAGCTTTTTGATGGCTTTTACGTGACCGGCCGCGAGGTCAACCACATGAATATAGTCCCGTACGCCGGTCCCGTCAGGCGTATCATAGTCGTCGCCGAAGACACCCAGACAGGGCAGCTTTCCGATGGCTACCTGCGCCACATAGGGAAGGAGATTGTTCGGTATGCCCTTGGGATCCTCGCCCAGCTTTCCGCTCTTATGCGCGCCGATCGGGTTGAAATACCGCAGAAGGATCACATTCCATTCATTGTCGGCTTTCTGGATATCCGTCAGGATCTGTTCCAGCATCCACTTTGTCCAGCCATAGGGATTTGTGCAGATTCCTTTTGGGCAGTCCTCGGTGATCGGTACGAACGCGGGATCGCCATAGACGGTAGCCGATGAGCTGAAAATAATGTTTTTGACACCGTGCTGCCTCATGACATCTGCCAGTGTCAGCGTACCGGCCAGGTTATTCTGGTAATACTCGATGGGTTTCGCCACCGATTCACCCACAGCCTTGTATCCGGCAAAGTGGATCACCGCTTCCACATCATTGTGCTCGTCAAAGATCCTGCTTAACGCTTCCCGGTCACATATATCCGCCTCACAGAAGGTGAGCTCTTTTCCTGTTATCTCCCGGATCCGGTCAACCGCCTTTGCGCTCGCGTTGTACAGATCGTCGACGATCACCACCTCATATCCCGCGTTCAGCAGTTCCACACAGGTATGGCTTCCGATATAGCCGGCCCCGCCGGTCACAAGTATTTTCATTTTCCATCTCTCCCGTCTGCTTATATATAAATAGCCTGTTTGTTACTTACAGTACGCAGCAGCCGCCAACGCTGCGGATATGCAGCACATGGCATCTGTCCACACCGAGCAGTCCGATGATACCGGTCTTGAATGACTCCAGCATTTCAACCGGGACAAACGCCTGACAGGTGCCGGCAAAGCCGCCGCCGTGGACCCTGAAAGCGCCTCTTTCTCCCAGCAGCGCATGGCACACGGCCAGGGCCACTGCCATCTCCTGATGAGAGGAACTTCCCAGCGGTGTGATATTCTGCAGGCACATCCAGGAACTGCGCCCCGACTCCTTCACCAGTTCGAGGAACGTATCATAGTCGCCCTGCTCCAGGGCTTTCGCCTGAAGGGGTACCCTGTCATTATCGGTATAGAAATGGATCGAACGCAGTACTGCGCGGTCACCCGCAGCCTTCCGGACATCATGCAGCCTGGCCATGAATTTTTCCCTCGGGATCTCCCGGAGTACTTTCTTGCCAAACAGGGCACATACTTTCTTCATCTCCTTCGGAATGGCCGCATACTCATCCGTCAGGTCCGCGTGATCGGCACCGCTGTCGATGATGCACAGGGCCAGCCCGGTCTTTTCAAAGTCCACATTCAGTCTTCTCACGACCGGATGTTCGTTGTCCGCAAAATCAATGGTCAGGATATTGCCGACGGAGGAAGCCATCTGATCCATCAGGCCGCTCGGTTTTCCGAAATAGACATTCTCGGCATACTGCCCGATCTGTGCGATCTTCACGGCATCTGCTTTTCCTTCGTTGAAAAGCGTATTGATGATATTGCCGACCAGGACCTCGAAAGCCGCTGAGGAGCTGATCCCGCTTCCGGGAAGGACAGCTGACATCACAACCGCGTCCAGGCCGGAGATCGCACATCCTTCCTGCCTTGCAAAATATGCCGCGATTCCCCTGATCAGGGAGGCTGTCGAGTTCTTCTCCTCTTCTTTCACGTCAAGCTCGCTGACCGAAATCTCACAGATGGGATATCCCTGCGATTTGATTCGGATGATTCCGCTGTCGTTCATGGATGCCGCAGCGATCATATCCATATCAACAGACGCAGCCAGAACCCGTCCGTGCTGGTGGTCCGTGTGATTTCCGCCGATCTCGGTTCTTCCCGGAGCCGAAAAGAGCCTGATATCTGCATCTTCACTTCCGAACTCCTGCTCATACATCTCCAGAAGTTTCCCGTACCTTGCCGCGTTTTCTGTGACCTTTCCCGGATACAGCGGTGCGAGCTTTTCCCGGAAATCTTCGGTTGATACATACTCTTTCAACTGCTGCAGCTTCATACTCCTTCTCCTCCCAATAAATATCGATATGTTTTGCGTCCCACAACAATCTCCTCATCTGCCGGGATGACCAGCGCGCGTACACGGCTGTTTTTCTTTGAGATCATGGAAACGCCCCTGTCGCCTGCTGTCTTCTCCGATCCGGCAAGCCGGTTGGCTTCCTCATCAAAGTCAAGCCCCAGAAAAGCCAGTTTCCTGCAGACCTGCTCCCTGACATAGACGGAATTTTCTCCGATTCCTCCCGTAAAGACCAGATTGTCCAGGCCGCCCATCTTGGCGGCGTACGCACCGATATAGTGCAGAATGCTGTCCGTAAACATTTCCACTGCCAGCCTGGCGCGCTCATTTCCCCGCTTCATGGCATCCATGATATAGCGAAGGTCATTACCGACACCCGACACGCCCAGAAGGCCGCTCTTTTTCGTCATGGTCTCAAAAATCTCGTCCTCTGAAAGGCCCTGCGCTTCCAGGTACCGGATCACATACGGATCAAGATCCCCGACCCTGTTCGACTGAGACACACCGATCTGCAACGACATGCCAAAGCTGGTATCCACGCTCTTTCCGTTCTCGATGGCGCACAGTGACCCGGATCCGCCCAGATGGCAGGTGACCGCCTTTCCGGTCGTACCGAACATTTCCTCCAGGACGGAAGCTGCATAGGAATGGGAAGCGCCGTGATAGCCGAGCTTGCGGACCCCGTATTTCTCATACCATTCATACGGCAGACTGTAGAGGGCGCGCTTTGCGGGAATGGTCTGGTGAAAAGCCGTTTCAAACACGCCGATAAACCTGACGCCCGGCAGCATCTTCCGGAAACAGCCGATCGCTTCCAGGTAAGCCGCGTTATGGGCCGGCGCAATGCTCATAAAGTCCTTCATGCCCTTCATGACCGCTTCCGTGAGCTCGTGGACCCCGTAAAAACCCCTCGACGCCACTGTCTTAAAGCCGACAGCCTCCACTTCATCAATGCTCTGAAGGACGCCGTTGACCGGATCTGTCATACAGGCGGTAAAAGCGGCAATTCCTTCCGTGTATCCGGGAATTGAGCAGGTCCTCTTTTCCCTGTACCCGCTCTTCCGGTTTTCGTAGGCAAAGATCGCGTCATCGACGGATCCGACCCTTTCCACCCTGCCTGTACAGAGGACTTCCTCCGACGGCATTTCATAAAGCTTGAACTTCAGGGACGTACTCCCCACATTGCTTACCAGAATCTTCATGACAACTCCTTCTGATGTCCTGCCTGACAGCCCGAAGATCCTGCTTTCCGGGCCTGCGACCGTCTTTAGGATAGCATCATTCCAGGACATAATCCAGAGATATTTCCTCGATAAAAAAAACCTCCGCACATACGGAGGTTTCAGAGCAGTTCCTAGGGGAATCGAACCCCTGTTTCCGCCGTGAGAGGGCGGCGTCTTGACCGCTTGACCAAGGAACCGTGTCATAAGACTTAAGTATGATACCATACTTATTGTAAAATGCAAGCGAAATCTGCTTTCCGTCCTGCAAGTGGAAGGTACAGGAATCGAACCTGCGACCTTTCGCACGTCAAGCGAGCGCTCTCCCAGCTGAGCTAACCTTCCAGCTTTGTCGGCTTCCTGCGCCGACTTAAGCATCATACCAGAGAAATGCGGTTTTGTAAACCATCTTTTTCAGAAATCATCGGTTCTTTTTTCCGGCGAAAACCTGTCAGGATCCTGAAGAACATCAAACAATTTCCTTCAGGGCGTCTTCATTCAGATCCTGCCCGATGACGATCAGAAGCCCCCTCTTTATATCTGAGCGCTGAACATCCAGCACATCCCCTGTACAGTTCACCGCATACCAGATCCCTTCGCGGTCCTTTGCATAACCCTTGACGCGCAGCACCTGCCCGCACGCGGGATCATGGAACATCCTTCTGATTTTTTCAGTCAGGTCTTCTTCATCCGTACAGCCTGCCATCGACATCCATGTGTCGTACACGCTGCCGTGATCCATGGCCAGATGTGCATGTGAGACCTTATAAAAACCGCTGCTCTGGATCGCCAGATAATCTTCTTCCGTCAGCTCATTCCAGTCCTTGCTGATGACCATGGGTACATGACCGTCAGTCAGGTACGGGCTCAGCCTCCGGCTGACAAAAGCCAGGGTATCCTCCTTTGTTCTCTCGTCATAGAGCAGGGTCTTGCTGATCAGGATGCAGCCGGCAGCCAGCAGCTGCGTCAGCATCAGATAGCTGCTCTCCCTGCTGTTTTCCTCCGGCGGACAAACGTCCAGAATGGTAATGACCGATCCGATCTCACAGCACGATGCGACCACCGGCGCGTTCATCACACTGAAGAACTCATCAACGTCATAGATCCCTGAAGGTTCAACCAGGACTCTGTCATATCCCTCCTGTCCGGCTTCAGCCAGCATGGATATGAATTTGTCCTTCCCGGTACAGCACATGCAGTAGCCGGACAGATCCCGGATATCGTCATGCGTATCCTTCAGCAGCTTTGTGTCAACGCCCCAGGCGCAGAATTCATTCTCGATGATCCGGAAACGCTCGCCCTTCTCCTTCAGGTATGAAACGTACTTTTTTATAAATGTTGTCTTTCCGGCTCCCAGAAAGCCGGTGATCAGATCCACTCGCATCCTGTCATCTCCCTTCGAAGTCAGTTTTACACCCGGCCGGCATCAGGGTCAAGAGAACTCTCATGACACTTCATATACCGGATACTCATGGTCCGGTTCGTATCCCAGTTTTTCTGCCAGGCGGACAGAGATCTTATTCTGGGCATCCCAGCTCGGATACAGCCCTTCTTCCAGACATCTGAGGATCAGGGCGGCGCAGGCAGCCGCGGCAAGGCCCTTCTGCCTTTCTTCAGGGACAGTATCCACCTCAATTTCAATGCCTTCCCTGTATCTGGTGTAGGAGGAGGCGCCGGATACGATCTTTCCGTCTTTCAGAACCACAATACCCCTGCCCATGTCCAGGTAATGCTCCCTGTTGTCAAAAGAAGAAACAAAGTCCGAGGTCACCGGGTTTTTCAGACACTGGTCATACAGATCTTCATCTATCTCCGCCAGTTCATATCCGTCAGGCAGTTGCCGGACGATCTGCTGCAGATGCGAGGTGTCAAACCTGGTGTTCTTTTTAATCGCATACCGGGTATTCTTTCTGGCGTCAGGGAAGCAGGCTTCAATACAGGCCGCCCATTCTTCATTCTGCGGTGTCATGATCACAAAGCCGTCCGGTTTCTTACGAACAAGTTCCCGGTCCGGTACTCCGGCATAAAAAGCAAAGCAGCCTGCGTATGCCATGGCAGAAACAGGCGACTTAAGATCCGTCACATAGATCTTTCCCATGGTTTTCTGAAGGCAGGAATAAACGATCGTTTCCTCCCAGCCCTCAAAAAGCCGGCGCGCTTTTTCTGTATCAGTCAATTCATAGATCATTTTACAAGCCTCACAGTAAGCCGTTTGCCTTAAGCCGGTCTTCTCTGGTCATGAGATTGGCATGGCCCTTCCGTGTTTCACCCATCTGCGGCACCGGGACATTCTCCGTCGTCCACTGATACCTGAATCCCAGTTTTTCCTGAACACGTCGGGACTTCACGTTTCCGTCGTAATAGCCGCACCAGACGCGTTCAAGTCTCCAGAAACATGGCTAACCTTCCTTTTGGGCAGAATATGTCATTGATTCACCATAACAGAATACTCCTTTGGCCTGAAGAATTCAATCATCCCGGCAGCTCCCTGTCTTTCTCTGAATGATATCAGGTTCACTGTTTCTTTTTCTGAAAAAAGACGAAACCATCTTCAGCCTTTATAATACGATAGCCTGATCTTTTGTAAAAAGCATTTGTCCGCTCATTCCAGCATGGGGTATCCAGATTAAACTCAGCAGCCCATGGGAAATTCTTTTCTATGCATTCCATCAAACGAATTCCGTAACCTTTTCCATGATAGACACTGTCAATAAAAATCCTGCCAATGTATACGCTGCTTTTTGTTTCATCCGGGAATACGATGGCTGCCCCTACCAGATCATTATCT
>JAGCAV010000439.1 GCA_017652545.1 Lachnospiraceae bacterium | reverse complement strand
GTTTGAGTACAGTCCCTATGTGCTGATCCCCAGGACGGAGACGGAGATCCTTTTCCGGAAGGCGCTGTAAGAGATCTGAACGAGGGCATGCCGCGTGCTGGATCTGTGTACGGGATCAGGCTGTATTGCGGTAACGCTGAAGAGGGAAGCACCGCAGATCCGGTGCCTGGCAAGTGACATTTCGCCAAAAGCGCTGGAACTTGCGCAGAGGAATGCTTCAGCGCAGGGCGTCTGCGTGGATTTTGTCCGGTCGGATCTTTTTAACGCCTTTGACGGGAATGAAAGGTTTGACCTGATCGTTTCAAACCCGCCCTATATTGCGACCGGGGAGATTTCTGCCCTGCAGCCGGAGGTGCGCCTGTATGATCCGGTCCTGGCACTGGACGGAGGATGCGACGGACTGGACTTTTACAGGAGGATCTGCAGGGAAGGATTCGGGTTCCTGAATGAAAACGGCGCACTTTTCATGGAGATGGGCGCTGCGCAGGGATCGGGGATCAGTTCGATCCTTGCCGATGCCGGATTTGGCGATATCCGGATCATCAGGGACCTGAACGGAAAAGACCGTGTGATCGGCGCCAGGAAGTTTTGAATGAGAGAATATCATGTTTGATAAACTGGAAGATCTGTTAAGAAGACAGGAGGAGCTGATGAACCTCCTGAGTGAGCCCGGCGTTGCGGCCGATCCGTCAAGGTTTCAGCGGCTGATGAAGGAGCAGAGCGAACTGACACCCGTGGCGGATGCCTACAGGGAATTCAAAAAATGCCGGGAAACCATCGATGATTCCCTTTCCATGCTGGAAGAAGAATCCGATGAGGAAATGCGTGCCATGCTCAAGGAGGAGCTGTCGCAGGCAAAGGAAAGAGGTCTGGAACTGGAGCAGGAACTGAAGATCCTGCTGCTGCCCAAAGACCCGAATGATGAAAAAAACGTGATCGTGGAGATCAGAGCTGGAGCGGGCGGAGATGAAGCAGCTCTCTTTGCGGCAGAACTTTACAGGATGTATATCCACTATGCTGAAGCGCATCGCTGGAAAACGGAGACAATGGACGCCGAAGAGATCGGGATCGGGGGACTGAAATTCGTCAGTTTCATGATCACAGGCAGCGGCGCTTATTCCAGACTGAAATATGAATCGGGGGTCCACAGGGTCCAGCGGGTTCCCGAGACCGAATCCGGGGGACGCATTCACACATCGACCGTAACGGTTGCCATTATGCCGGAGGCGGAGGAGGTGGAGGTTGAACTGGACCTGAACGACTGCAGATTTGATGTGTTCAGGGCTTCAGGCAACGGAGGACAGTGTGTCAATACAACGGATTCCGCTGTCCGGCTGACCCATATTCCGACCGGGATCGTGATCTCCTGCCAGGATGAAAAATCACAGCTGAAGAACAAGGACAAGGCTTTGAAAGTCCTTCGCGCCAAGCTGTATGACCTTGAAATGCAGAAAGCGCACGATGCCCAGGCACAGGAGCGGCGTTCCCAGGTGGGAACCGGGGACAGGTCGGAGAAGATCAGGACCTATAACTTCCCGCAGGGCAGGGTCACTGATCACAGGATCAATCTGACGCTTTACCGGCTGGAGAAGATCCTGGACGGAGATATCGATGAGATCGTGGATCACTGCATCGCGGCTGACCAGGCAGCGAAACTGGCAAAACTGTCTTCAGAGTGAAGCGTTGAGAACTCAGAGTGAAGAGTTAAGAGTGAAGAGTTGAGAGTATAGAGGGAAGCGCCCTGACAGGATGGAGCGCAAGAGACTGAGAATGAGACCGGCGCAGGAACATGCCGGGGGAGGAGCAGGAACATGGGAAAATATTTCGGAACAGACGGGTTCAGAGGTGAGGCGAATGTCAACCTGACTGTGGAGCATGCCTTTAAGGTCGGACGCTATCTCGGCTGGTATTACGGGCAGGAGCATAAAGCCAGGATCGTCATCGG
>JAGCAV010000438.1 GCA_017652545.1 Lachnospiraceae bacterium | reverse complement strand
TCCATTGCCGCGCCGGGCGCTTTTTCCTTTTTGATCAGCGCGCCGATATTCAGCGTCTTGTTGCGGATCAGTGGGAACGGCCTGGCCGAATCCATCGCCATGGGCGTAAGCACGGGAAAGACCGTGCTCTCAAAGTATTCATCCACGAACCGTGCCTGGGCAGCGCTCAGGTTTTCATGGGATGTGATGATCTCCAGCCCTTTCTTTTTCAGACCCGGGATCAGGGACCTGGTCAGCGTTGAATACTGGGTATCCACTAGATCGTGCGTCTTCACCGAGATCTGTTCCAGCTGCTGATCCGGCGTCAGTCCCGCGATGTCAGGCCTGGTATATTTTGCATGGACCATGTCCTTGAGCGAAGCCACCCTGATCATAAAGAATTCATCCAGGTTGGAAGCCGTGATGCTCAGGAATTTCATCCGCTCAAAGATCGGATTCTCCCTGTCTCTGGCTTCTTCCAGAATCCTGATATTAAAATCCAGCCAGCTCAGCTCCCTGTTCGTATAATATGAAGCATTCCCAAAATCCATTTCTGCCATACCTTCAACCTCTTTATCACAATTTTCTGACCTTCAGCACCGGATGAATGTTGTAGACCTCCTCAAAGAACTCCGCCCTCTCAGACAGTGTGATCTGTTCCAGGCTCAGATCCCCTTTCGTTGCGACGGAGATCACCAGCTGATCATCCTTGAGCGTGATCGACGCGTCCCGGCATTTCTGCCTGTGGCTGCGGTCCAGCGCATTTGCCACCCGCAGGATCGCTGTGAGCTTCGCGACCAGCAGATACTCTTCCCTCGTAAGCTCTGCCGCTGTTCCGGCCTCATCATAGTAGACAAAATCTTTTGTATTGAAACGGACGACGTTTGCGATCATCTTCCGCTCATCATGCGACAGACCGATGATCTCCGTCGCCATGATGATGTTGTAGGCGCAGTCCGGCACATCCGCCAGGCTGATGTATTTGCCGCAGTTATGCAGGATGGCCGCGATCTCCAGCAGCAGCCGCTCACGGTTCTTCAGTCCGTGGATCTTCTTCATCTTGTTGAAGATCTCCACGGTCAGCGCCTGCATGTGCCTGATGTGCGCCTGGTTGCTCTTATAGCGTTTTGAGATGTGATAGGCTTCGGCAATGATGTCGTCGTCAAAATTGTGGGTCTGCTTCACCAGCTTGCACGA
Source organism: Lachnospiraceae bacterium (assembly GCA_017652545.1). Next base: position 2,640 of record JAGCAV010000438.1, on the reverse strand, counting down.
AATCCCGTAGTCGTAGCACATGCCGTCGCAGATGCTCACATCCATCAGCCAGAGTTTGGTGGCATCCATCCGTCCGAGCAGGCACCGGATGAAGAGCATGGACTGCATGACCAGCTGCGCTGCCTGCGTGGGGATCTCGAACTGCATGGAAATGTCATCCGCGGACATCTGCTGCATCCTGTCATACAGGGAGTGGAAGGTTTCTGCAGATATCTCGAACACATCCATGTTCTCCGGCCGTTCCTGGTGCATGATGTCCTCATAGCGGCTCCGCACCAGTTCCAGCAGATCCGCATCAGCCACGATCAGGTTCTGAATAGGCCTGTCCTTCTGATAGAGTTTGGCAAATCCGCTCAGCTCATGCTCCAGCACTTCGGTCACCATCCGGCTGTAATGATGGGAGTTCTCCGCAGCCTCATGATACTGTTCTCTGGTACTGATCTTTCCCACCCTGACATTCTGGGTCGTGATCAGCCTGTCCTTGTCGAACACGGAAATCTGCATGCTGTTGCCGCCGATGTCAACGATCGCGGTTCCGCTGGCGATGATCTTTTCAAAAGAATCACTCTCGCACGCAATGGATTTGTAATCCAGAAAACGCTGTTCCGAATTGCTGATCACATGGATCCGCAGACCGGTCTGCTTTTCAATGAAATCCCTGGTTATGATGCTGGAGCGCAGTTCGCGGAAAGCGCTGGTCGCCACTGCCTTGTAGGCATCCGCGTGATATCCCTCCATGATGTTGCTGAAGCTTCTTAAGACCGCGCACAGCTCCATGATCTTTTCCTGATCCAGCTTTTTGTCGCTGTACGCATCCGCTCCGAGGCTGATGGGCGTGCTCACCCGGTCGATCTCCCGCATGCCCTTGCCGGACTTCAGTTCGTAAATCCGCATCTCGGTCTCAGCTGAGCCGATGACGATCGCCGCAAAAATCTTGACTGCCATTTTCACATCTCCAAAACAAATAATGAATCACCGGGGGGCCCGCCGCGAGCACACTCACGCCGGGCCCCTTTCCACCTGTACTGCCGGGGTTGGCAGCTGCACCTTCCTCAGGCGTATACGATCACCGCGATCAGCTCAAGGACTTCATCCCCGCGGTTCGCGATGCCGTGGCCTTCTCCTGCCGGACAAATGGCCACATCACCTGCGGTTACCTTTACCTCGGTCCCGTTGTCATTGTAAACGCCTTCTCCGCACATGAAATAAAACAGCTCGCTCTCTCCTTCATGCACATGATACCCGATGCTGCAGCCCGGATTCAGTGTGATCCTGGAGAAAAGTCTTCCCTTGTCATACAGTTCCTTCGGGGAGCTGATCAGACTGGTCAGTATGACCGTCCCGTCGCCTTCCCTCATATGCTCCTTGTAGTCGATCCCGCATTCCGCTTTTCTTCTGATCATCAGACTTCTCCTTTCCCGCCTTCACGATACCCGAAAATTCACGTTTCAAGCTTCAGACTCCTGAAACTCCACTCTCAACTCTCCAAACTCCAAACTGAAATTCAGTATACCATGTTCCGGCTCCATCGTCCATCACTCATCCCGCATTTCAGACCTTTTCAGGTCCGGTATATGAGTCCCTGACCCGCTCGTAGGAAGCCATGTCGCCGATATCATATCTGGTTCCCGGCATCAGCCAGGCATGCACTGCCGTGATGCCGCTCAGCCACGCGGCAAACGACCCGGGCGCGTCATATCCGCATCCGCTCTGAAGCGCTTCCCCGATCCGCTGAAGGTCCTCTGACGTGTAGTAATAAAACGGCGGCACGGCAAGATTTCCTTTCGGCATGGCAGGCTTTTCCTCAAAGCTTAAGACCCTCCGGTTCTCATCCACCGTGATGATGCCGGTCCTTCGCTGCCTGGCCGGATCGTTTTCTTCATGGCACATGATGCAGCTGGTCCCCTTCCCGCGTGCGAATTCTACAAACGGTACCAGGGAGAATGTCAGCACATTGTCGCCGGCCATGATCAGGCAGTCTTCCCCCAGGTCTTTCACTGCCAGTTCGATGTCCCGGACCGCACCCAGGCGTGTCTCATTGGATGTCGTCCCGTCATCGATGACCCGGATGGGCCTTCCCTGAGCCCAGACGCTGAAACGTTCCGCGAACCTGTGATTCGTTACGACCACGAACTCGTCCGTGATCTTTTCAAGGTCTTCGATCAGCCAGTCAAGTATCGGTTTCCCGCCCACCTCCAGAAGCGGTTTCGGGAAATTTTCCGTAAGCGGATACAGCCGTGTTGCATAGCCTGCCGCGAGAATAATCGTCTTCATCCTGTTTCTCTCAACTCTCCGGTCCTACAGGACCACTCCGTCTGCCGTGTCGCACAGCGCGCCGACATATTTTCCTTCCAGGTGCGGATACTCAGCCAGATAGGCGCGAGCGACCTCTTCCATCACCTCTTCCTGGCGATCCGGATCGATCAGCGCCATGCAGCAGCCCTTGAAGCCTGCCCCCGAAAAACGTCCTCCGTAGATCCCCTCTGTCTTCGACATGATCCTGTAAAGCGAGATCAGTTCGGGGCAGCCGCACTCATAACTGTCAATGGAACTCTTCCCTGACGCAAAGACCAGCCGGCCGTACGCTTCGATATCCCCGTCTTTCCATAAGGCCGCGCCCTGCTCTGCACGCTCATACTC
>JAGCAV010000437.1 GCA_017652545.1 Lachnospiraceae bacterium | reverse complement strand
CCCTTCCAGCCACTCCAGAACATCCTCATAGACCTGGGCGCGGTCAAGCTCATTGAGCACCTCATGCCGGTCATTCGGATAGATCCTGCAGGCAACATCCTTTATTCCCAGTTCCTTCATCTGCGCAAACACCTGCTTGACGCCCGCGCCGAAATTGCCCACGGGATCCATCTCTCCCGCAATAAACAGGATCGGAAGGTCCTTCGGGATCCGCTCCAGATTCTCTTTCTTCTCGATGTACTTCAGTCCCTGGAACATGTTGTAGAAAGCATTCAGCGTGAAGCCGGGCTGGGTCCGGGGATCCTTTCTGTACTCATCCACGATCTTCTCGTCCCGGGTCAGCCAGTCGTGCTTCGTGCGGGCCGGCTCAAATCTCTTGTTGTAACTGCCCATCGCCATGTTGGTCATAAAGGCGCTCCGATGCTCCCAGCCTTTGGCCTTCGCGATGGACGCGCACAGAAGACCGCCCAGAGACGCTTCGGAATAGGGATGAAAGGCGGTGCCGCTGATGATGGCCCCGTCCAGGTACTTCCCGTAGATGCACAGATACTGCCTGGCCAGGAAAGAGCCCATACTGTGTCCGAGCAGGAAATACGGCTTTCCCGGATACGCCTCGCCGGTCATCCTGTGCAGGGTGCGCATGTCGGTAATGACCGCCTTGTTGCCGTTTTTGGCGGCAAAATAACCCATTTTCTCCGGTGAGGTCACACTGCTCCCATGCCCCAGATGATCATTTCCCACCACAAGAAACCCATGTCCGTTCAGGAACCGGGCAAAATCAGCATACCGGTCAATGTACTCCTGCATGCCGTGCGCGATCTGCAGAATGCCCCTCGGCTCTCCTTCCGGCTCCCAGCGGATCGCATGGATCTGCGTCTTTTTATCCGCGGACAGATAGGTAAAATGTTTTTCTGTGCTCATTTTTATTTCTCCTCCAGCAGATCCGCCAGCTGCGCAAACTGTGCAAGGCTGAGGGTCTCTCCCCTGGCATTGGCGTCGAGCCCCATCTGCTCCAGGGCCGCAACGACCTGCTCTCTTGAAAATGTCAGCCCCGCCGCGTTTTTGATCCCGTTCGCCAGGGTCTTGCGCCGCTGGTTAAAGGATGCCCGGATCAGCGCGAACATCAGCTTCTCATTCTGCACCGGCACCTTCCCCACTCCCACATCCCTCAGCGCGACCACTGCGCTTTCAACAGACGGGCGGGGAATGAAACAGTTCGGCGGCACAATGGTCACGGTCTGCGGGTCCGAGTAATACTGCACAGCCAGGGACAGCGCCCCATACTCCTTGCTCCCCGGTCCGGCCTTCATCCTGTCCGCCACCTCCTTCTGGACCATGACGGTCACAGAGGAGATCGGCGCCTTCTTTTCCAGCAGCCCCATGATGATCGGCGTCGTAATATAATACGGAAGATTGGCCACGACCTTGAGCGGCTTCCCCTCATGCCATGTGTCCGAGATCTCCTGCAGATCCGTCTTCAGGATGTCCCGGTTGATGACGGTCACATTGTCAAAGCCGGAAAGGGTATCCTCCAGGATCGGGATCAGCTTCTGATCGATCTCCACGGCGACGACCCGGCCGGCTGAGAGCGCCAGGTACTGGGTCAGCGCGCCGATCCCGGGGCCGATTTCCAGCACGCAGTCTTCCTTTGAAATATCAGCTGCCTGTATGATCCGTTCGATCACCCGCTCGTCGATCAGAAAGTTCTGCCCGAACTTCTTGCGGAATGTGAACTCGTATTTTTTGATGATCTCTATCGTCCTCTGGGGACTGACCAGTTTTTCGCTCAAGTTTTCTTCTTCTCCAACCACAGTACGTTTTGCGGCAGGCCATCATGCCTGCTCAGATCCGGATCCGGTACACGCGCAGTGCATTGTCAAACAGTTTCCCGGCGGCTTCTTCTGTCCCGATTCCCTTGATCTGCGCGATCGCCTCAATGATATACCGGATATGCCTGGAATCATTCCGCCTGCCCCTGAAGGGTTCCGGGGCCAGGTAGGGACAGTCTGTCTCCGTCACAAGCCATTCGATCGGGATCTCCCGAACGACCTCCTTCAGCACACGGCCGTTCTTAAAGGTGACAACGCCGCCGATCCCCAGATGGTATCCCATCTTCACATACTCCCGGGCCATCTCAACGGAGCCGGAATAGCAGTGAATGATCCCGCCCTCTTTTGAAGACGCGTGATGCGCCTTGATCAGGGCAAATGTGTCCGCCGCTGCGTCCCGGCAGTGGACATTGATCGGCAGATGTACCTTTTCCGACAGCGCCATCTGCCGGATAAACCACTTCTGCTGCAGCTCCTTTGACTGAACCATCCAGTGATAATCCAGACCGATCTCTCCGACTGCCACGCATCTGGGGTCACGGCACATCCGTTCAAGCCTGGCATACTTTTTTTCACCGGCGCCGGCCGATTCCCCACCCGCAGCTGAAGCGGATCCTGCTGTCTCCTCTTCTTCCAGTTCTCCCACCTCATCCGGATGGATCCCGCAGGCCGCATAGACACCCGGATACCGGTGGGCCAGTTCCAGGCTCTTTTCGGCGCCCTCAAAGGTTGCGCCGGCATTCACGGCACATCTGACCGTCCAGGCCGCGCCTGTGTGAACGTCCTCTGTCCCGTCCGTATCTTCGGCGATGCCGCCCGGCCCTGTCATGGCGCCCAGCAGTATCTCCCTGTCTTCATCAAACTGCCTGCTGTCATAGTGCGCGTGTGTATCGAAAATGTCCATGGGTTATCCGTTTCTGTCGCCTGTCAAAAATAGAAATGGGGTGCCGGAGTATGTAAGCTCCCCGGCACCCTGTTGTCATATTGAACTGATCGTCAGCAGACTTCCGATCCTGAGGGCACATCCCTCTCCGGCGTCATCAGGGAAAGTTTCCCGTCAGGCCCCTCGGCACACAGGATCATGCCCTGTGATTCCATGCCTGCCAGCTTCGCCGGTTTCAGGTTGGTAATGACCATGACCTTCTTGCCGACCATCTCTTCCGGAGAGTAATCGCTCTTGATTCCGGAGAGGATCTGGCGCACCTCGGTGCCGATCCTGACCTGATTGCACAGAAGCTTCTTTGACTTTTTCACGGCTTCACAGGCGATGATCTCACCGACCGCGAACTGCAGCTTCGCGAAATCATCGATCGTGACTTCCGGCTTCTTCTCCAGGGTGATCCCGGCTTCGGCTTCCGCTTCCTGCCCGGAGGTCTCCGGCTGGGCTTCCTCCTGAACAGGCGGATGCAGCTCCTCGACCTTCTTCATCACCTCATTCAGGTCCATTCTTGCGAACAGGATCTCCGGCTTTTCAATCACATGGATCTCATCCGCCGCGCCGAAGGCATCCATCTGGTCGAAAGCGCGCTTCTGCGTCCCGACCTGTGCCAGGATCCGCTGCGCGGTCCCGGGCATGAACGGCTCAAGCAGGGACGCGCCGATCGTAATGGACTCCAGCAGGTTATAGAGAACCTCCGAGAGCCGCTCCTTCTTCGCCTCGTCCTTCGCCAGGGCCCAGGGCATGGTCTCATCAATGTACTTGTTGCAGCGCTTGAAGAGATTGAAGATCTCGGTCATGGCGTCCGCCACGCGCAGGCTTTCCATCTTTGCCGCAACCTTCTTCGGTGTTTCCAGGACAACCGCCTTCAGATCAGCGTCAATGGCTGCGTCGTCTCCCTCACTCACGCCGGTTTTCTTCGCCGTACCGCCGAAATACTTGTTGGTCATGGAGATCGTACGGTTGACCAGGTTTCCGAGCGTGTTGGCAAGGTCCGAATTGAAGCGCTCCACCATCAGCTCCCAGGTGATGACACCGTCGTTCTCAAAGGGCATCTCGTGCAGCACGAAATAGCGCACCGCATCCACGCCGAAGAAGTCCGCCAGCTCATCCGCATAGAGCACGTTGCCCCTGGATTTGCTCATCTTGCCGTCCCCCTGCAGGAGCCACGGATGTCCGAACACCTGCTTCGGAAGCGGCAGGTCCAGGGCCATCAGGAAAATGGGCCAGTAGATCGTATGGAAGCGGATGATATCCTTGCCGATCAGATGCAGGTCGGCCGGCCAGTCGCGTTTGAACTGCTCCGTACCCTCACCGCCGCAGTCATAGCCGACACCGGTGATGTAGTTGGTCAGCGCGTCAAGCCACACATAGACCACATGCTTCGGATCGAAGTCCACGGGGAT
>JAGCAV010000436.1 GCA_017652545.1 Lachnospiraceae bacterium | reverse complement strand
GTCCAGGAGTCCTGCAAGCGTCTGATCCTCCGGGCTTGCGTTGACCAGCACCAGTTCCAGCTCCGGGTAAACGCCATCCAGCACCGAATCCGCCATCTCGCGGAAAAACCGTTCCGGCGTATGATACAAAGGCACGATCACCGAAAAACGCACACCATTCCGGATCCGGTCCCTTCGCAGTCTGTCCAGTTCTTCCCCGCTCAGCACATAATGATCATACCAGGGACCGTAGGGGACCTCTTCCGGCTCCATCCTTTCCCTGAGACGGATCATGAACTCCTTCGGTCCGAAGTGCTTCAGATATCGGATCCCTTTCAGGATGTTGTAAGGGGTGATCTTTCTCATCGGTTAAACCCCGGGAAGTCAAGAATACACTGCGTCACATAGGCTGTGTCTTCCATGCTCAGGTTATAGAACATGGGCAGACGCAGAAGGCGTTCGCTCTCTCTTGTCGTATAGACATCCTCTCCGGAAAAACGTCCGAATTTGAGCCCGGCCGTGGCGGAATGCAGCGGAATGTAATGGAACACGCTGCAGATTCCCTTTTCGCGAAGATAGGCGATCAGAGCGCTGCGCACTTCCAGATCCCTGACCTTGATGTAGTACATATGCGCATTGTGCTGTACATAATCCGGCACAAAAGGCTGCTCGATATATCCGGCTTCCTTCAGGACACGGAGATGCTCATCATAATAATTCCAGATCTGATGCCGCTTTTCATTGATCCTGTCGGCGGCAAGCAGGCCGGCATACAGGTAGGCGGCATTCATATCGCTGGGCAGATAGGAGGAACCGTAGCCGACCCAGGTATACTTGTCGATCTGTCCCCGGAAAAACTTGCTCCTGTCCGTACCCTTCTCGCGGAGGATCTCAGCAGGCTCCAGATACCGCTCTTCGTTGAACAGGAGCGCGCCGCCCTCGCCCATCGAATAATTCTTGGTCTCATGGAAGGAAAAACAGCCGAAATCACCGATGGTGCCCAGCGCCTTTCCCTTGTACCAGGCATACACGCCCTGCGCGGCGTCCTCCACCACCTTGAGGCCGTATTTCCGGGCCAGCGCCATGATCTGGTCCATTTCACAGCCCACGCCCGCATAGTGGACCGGTGCGATCACCTTCGTCTTTTCCGTGATGGCCGCTTCGATCCTGTTCTCATCCATGTTCATGGTGTCCGGCCTTATATCGACAAAAACGATCCTCGCGCCGCGAAGCACAAAGGCATCCGCTGTGGATACGAAGGTATAGGAAGGCATGATCACCTCATCCCCTTCCTTCAGATCACATAAATAGGAGGCCATTTCCAGCGCATGCGTACAGGATGTTGTCAGCAGTGTATGACGCACGCCAAGCTTTTCCTGGAACCAGGCAGAGCACTTTTTTGTAAAAGCGCCGTCTCCGCACAGCTTTCCGGATTCAATGGACTGCCTGATATAATCAAGTTCTGTTCCCACATAAGGCGGACGGTTAAAATCGATCATAATCTTTTCCTTTTTGTCTTGATTCTGCTGTATCTGTCTGTTGTATTCGTTTCTGTTCCTGTGTATATCCCGATGTCTGCGCTGACAGTTTCCTCCCGTCACAGGCAGAACACCATAATGCCGATCAGGATCACTGCCATTCCCAGCAGTCTTCGCCGTGAGATCTTCTCCTTAAGCAGAACCACGCCGAAGAGCGGTCCCCAGATGTAACTGGTCGCTTCGATCACGGGAGAGTTTTTGGCATAGGCGACATGCCGCAGTGCATAGGTCGTCATCGCCCATGACAGGAAGAAGATCCCATAGGCGGTGATCACCAGCGGATTCAGGTATTCCCTGATCCGGTTTTCATATTCCCTGTTGGCCGCCACTTTCAGGATCACCTGTGAGAAAGCGGAGATGATCACAGAGAACATCCATATCAGAATATATTTATTCATGGTCTGTTACTCCTATGATGATTCCCGCAATGATGATCAGTGAGCCGATCACCATCTTGAGCGTGATCCGCTCGTGAAAGATCAGCGCGCCCCAGATCAGGGAATAGATGATCGTGACCGGTTTGTTGGTCAGCGCGAATGTCAGTGTCATATGCCGGAGCACCTGCTGCCAGACAACAGCAAATACACCCAGCAGCGTGATGGAAAGCGCACAAAAAGCCAGGAACGGTACAGACATCATCTCATACCGTCCTGCCAGCTTGGATGCGACCCCGGGCAAAGAATTGATCAGCAGGCTCAGATGCAGAAACAGGAACCACGTCCAGCTCACGCTCATCCGAATACTGCCTGTCCTTTTTTTCTCAGATCCTGTCAAGTCTTTTCTCCTCATGGTGCTCCCCGATAATCACGTGAACTGATATTATATCATGTCCTTCCTGCCTCGTCCATCCTCTTTGCATGGCAAACCGAAGGGATCATTCATCTGAAAGCATGGTCAGAAGCATTTCTTTATGCTATAATACCCCTGACTTTCATTCTGATGAATAAAAGGAGTTTTCCTTCCATGAGCACCTATTCTGTTGTCGTTCCGGTCTATAATTCGGAGCATACGCTGGAAGCGCTGCATGCACGGCTGTGCGCCGTCTTTGATGAGGTCCTTTGCGAACCGTTTGAGCTGATCCTTGTGGACGACAGTTCAAAGGACGGTTCCTACGCCCTTATGCAGAAGCTTCACGAAAAAGACGGCCGTGTCCATATTATTCAGCTGTCCAGGAATTTCGGGCAGCCCGGTGCCATCCTGTGCGGTTTTTCCAGGGCTTCCGGGGATTTTGTCATTACGATGGACGACGATCTGCAGCACCGTCCGGAATCCCTGCCGGACATGATCCGGGTCCTTAAGGAAAACGACGATGTGGATGTGGTCCTTGCTTCCTACCGGAACCGCAAGCATAACGCTTTCCGCAGGCTCGGCACACGGGCCGCGCAGGTCGCCACATCCCACATGATGGGGACTCCCCGGGATCTCGACATGACCAGTTTCCGGGTCATACGGCGGTTTGTCGTAGACGCAGTCCTGAAGGAGAACGTCTTTCATCCCCAGATCGGAAACCTGCTGATTCAGGTCTCCAACCGGATCGTCAATGTGCCGGTCCAGCATGATGAGCGTGCGTACGGAAAGAGCGGTTACTCCTACAGGCGGCTGATCCGTGATCTGGTCTATGACATCACCTCTCACTCCGCATTCCCCATGGTGCTCGTGCGCAACATCGGCATCACCGGCATGTGTGTGGATGTGATCCTCGGCCTTGTCTTTCTGATCCGCTACCTGCTCCACGGCAATACGGTCGAGGGCTGGACCTCACTGGTCCTGATCATCCTGATGGGGTTCTCCCTCGTCTTTATCTCCCTCGGGATCATGGGCATGTATCTTCTCAATATACTGAACCAGTCAAAGACCCTGCCGCAGTACATCATCCGTCAGGAAGAAGGGCAGGATAAAAAGAAGGACCCATTTTCCAAAGGTGCAGGAAAGAAAACGGAGCAGACCGGGTCATACACCTTCAGACAGAAATAAGAGCCGACAGCGGCTCTTATTTCTTTTATCAGAACATTTTCAACACTTTTTCATACAGCCGGCCGGATCTGCACAGCATCAGTACGTTACGTTCGTTGTGGATCCGGGAATGGTATCGTAGAGCCATTTCGCGAAAGAGATCGTCACACGGACGCAGCCGCTGGAACTCGGATATGAGAAATTCTCTTTATTCCACTGCATGCTGCTGCCCTGTGCCAGCGTCGTCGGCAGGGAACTGACAGGCACGGTCACCTGAGCGATCCTGGGCGGATCTTCCGACCAGTCAAGCTTCACTATATTCGTGATATTGTACAGCCAGGAATGGATGTAGCCGCCCGCGACACGCATGCCCCAAAAGCCGCCCTGAACCGCTGTGTCTCCGACCATCGTGAAGAAGACCACCGGTTTTTTCGAACCCGTGACCACCTGTGATACGCCCAGGGGTGTCGGTTTTTCAAACTTGCCTGTGCAGCAGGGCGTGGACTTCACATACTTCCATTCATACTGCTTGCCCTGGAAGACATACAGGTGCTGCGTGTACGTACTGATCCACAGCAGGTACTCCGTAGCGCTCTCATATCCCTTTGTGTTGACAAAGTTCTCTGCCACTTCCGGAGAATAGGCAGCGGAAGGTTTCACAATGAACGCTTTATCCGCTGTAACCTCAAAAGAACCTGTCGGAACCTTCAGCGAATCATTCTTCTTGTAGATGATCTTCGACTTGCTGCTTCCGAGTTCCGTGACGGTGATCGACGCGCCTGACGGGATCGTCACACCATCAACTGTGACCGCGTTCTTCATCTTTGCGTTGTACCAGTAGGGATGCACCTGTGCCGTCTGCCTCAGCGTAGAGTAGCTGACCGGGCGCCCCACCAGCATTTTGGACATGGGTCCGCAACCGACCTGGCCTTTTTTCTTGATGAAGCCTCTGACCCTGAAATAATAGGTCTGTCCGTTCTTCAGGTTGCCGATCATAC
>JAGCAV010000435.1 GCA_017652545.1 Lachnospiraceae bacterium | reverse complement strand
TCGCAAAGTCCGACGTTTTCTCGCGCTCTCCGCCAAACACATCGTGGGAAAGGCCGGCCTTCACCTGTGTCTGCGGATCAGCCACCAGCACATGGGTCAGAAATACCCTGTGACTGCCTGTATCGAACTCCCGGCAGGAAACAAAAATGGTATCGGTATTTTTCTGGATGTATTCGGATTCTTCCGTCTCCAGTCTCCGTTTTTTCTGAGCAAATCCCGAGATGACATCCGGCTCCCCGGCATTTTCATAGATCACGGACAGTTCCGGATCATCCTGAACTTCTATGGAATAATATCCGGATCCCCTGCTCTCCACGTCCGGATTGTTCCAGGCAGCTGCTGTCATGGAAAAGCAGATCAGGCTCAGCGCTGCGGTGATCATTCCAAAGACTGTCTTTTTATTGATCATCGTTTGGTCATCCCCCATCCTGTCAGCTTCATATATCTGTTTATATCACACTTTTCCCGTATTTGGAACAAAGTCTGCAAGCGGAGTGTTTATCGTACAGAAGACTCTTCGAATTTCCTGAACGATAAAGGGCCGCCGCACCATGTGCGGCAGCCCCTGTAACTCCCCTCATTCCGGTTCATCCGGATCAGGGATCAGAACCCGTTATAGCTTCTGTCTCTGTCCTGACCAAACCCGTCGCCGAAGAAGAACTGTCCGAAGAAATCGTCAAACGGATCATATCCATACTCACGGTTGTCCTCTACCTTTTCGCTCTCTTCCTGCTTCTCCTGCGGCTGTGCGGCCGGTTCTTCCTCTTCTGTGGCGGCACCAGGCTGAAGGGTCACATCGACAACCTTCTCGACATAATCATCCCCGTCATAGCTCATCAGCGTCACCTTGACGGTCTCACCTGCCTCATAGAAGCCGATCGTGCTGACCAGTTCGTCAGAGGAAGCGATCTCTCTGTTATCGAATTTGACAATGATGTCGCCCTTCTTGATGCCTGCAGCTTCCGCGCCTGAGCCTTCCAGGACTTCATATACATAGGCGCCTGCCGGCATACCGTACATCTGTTTCGCTTCGTCAGATACCGGAACAACTGTCACGCCCAGATAACCGTGATTCTCAACGGTGTCCCTGGTCTGCATGTTGATCATATCTGTCAGGACCGGAATGGCTGTATCGACCGGAATGCCAAAGCCCATGTTCTCGGCATAATCAGCGACTGCCTTGGCATTGAAGATGCCGATAACCTTGCCGTCGCCATCCAGGATCGGGCCGCCGCTGCAGCCGAGGTTGGCGCCGCAGTCGATCTGGAATTCGCTGAATGTTCCGGACTCAGTCGTGATATCATGTTCAAGTGCACTGACAACGCCTGTGGAAACGGTCTGGCCTTCGCCCAGCGCGTTGCCGATCAGAATAGCCGCTTCACCGATCTTCATATCGGAACTGCTTCCCAGTGTCGCGATCTTCAGCTGTTTAAATACATCTTCCTTAATATCACCCAGTTTGACGGCTACAACAGCCAGGTCATATTTGGCACTGGTCCCCTTCACGACCGCCGGTGCAAGCAGATCATCCGGGTTTTCAGCCTTAACGCTGAAGCCGACTGTCAGAGATGTGGCGCCTTCTACCACATGGTTGTTGGTGGCGATCATAAGCTCGTCATCATTCTGCGCGATGATAAATCCTGAGCCTCTGCCCTCTGCTTCATACTGCTGGGTCCCGTAGAAATAGCTCTGCACTTCCTGCATGGATTTGGATGTGATGGAGACAACGGCAGGCATGGCCGATGCAACGATCTCCGACACATCAACTGCCGTCACGACATGGCCATCTGTCTTGGTGGTCTCCAGCTGATCATACTCAACCTTTGCTTCGGTCGGAGCTTCTGTCGGTTCCTCGGTGGTCTGTGTTTCTTCGACAGCGGTCTCGGCGGCATCCGCCTCAGCTGTATCGGCGCCGGCAATCGAGAGACTGACGCTCTTTTCTTCTTCCTCCGTTTCTGATGCCACTGCGCTTGTTACATTATTGATGACGGCTGCACCGCTCCCAAGCAAAACTGCCGCGCTCAGCGCTGCTGCTGCGACTTTCCTCATTTTCTTATTGAACATAATCTATTCTCCTTTCTCACATAGAGATGAACGTATACCTGTGAAACATGCACTGTATCAGTTCATAAAAAGGGACTGTCACTGTTTCCCTTCTGACGAAAACAATGATAGCCCCTTTTTGTGTCGTATTTGTGAAAAAACCTGTGAACGATTTGTGAACTGTTATTTTCTGATCAGGAGAGATTCCCCTGTCATCTCCGCCGGTTTTTCCATTCCCATCATTTCAATCAGAGTGGGCACGATGTCGGCAAGTCTGCCGCCTTCACGCAGCGTGTATGCCGGATCATAATTCACCAGGATGAAAGGAACCGGATTGGTGGTATGCGCAGTCCAGGGTTCTCCCGTCTCATAGTCGATCATCTGCTCCGCGTTTCCATGATCCGCACAGATGAACATCTGGCCGCCCACTTCCTTAACGGCTTCCACGACCCGGCCGACGCACTTGTCGATGTATGTGATGGCTTCGATGGCTGCCTTCTCAACACCGGTATGGCCGACCATATCCGGATTGGCAAAGTTCGTGATGATCACATCATATTTCCCGGAATGGATCGCCTCAACAAATTTGTCGCAGACCTTCGGTGCGCTCATCTCAGGCTGCAGGTCGTAGGTCGCAACCTTCGGTGATTTGACCAGGATCCTGTCCTCTCCCTCATTGGGCGCTTCCACGCCGCCGTTGAAGAAGAATGTCACATGGGCGTATTTCTCGGTCTCAGCGATTCTTGCCTGCTTCATCCCGTTGGCCGCCAGCCACTCGCCAAAGGTATTGGTGATGGAAATCTTCTTAAAGGCAATAAGCTTGTTGGGAATGGTCACATCATAATCCGTGAAGCACACGTAAGTGACTTTCTTGCGCGGTCCGCGGTCAAATCCGGTAAAGTCATCACAGCAGAAAGTCCTGGTGATCTCTCTGGCACGGTCCGGTCGGAAGTTAAAGAAGATGATGGAATCGCCGTCCTGGATGGTCGCGGTGGGTTTTCCGTCACGCATGACCACTGTCGGGAGCACAAACTCATCGGTGTCGCCCTTTTCATAGGACTGTCTGACTGCCTCAACACCGGAAGAGGCGGTGACACCGATTCCCTTTGTCAGGGCATCATATGCTTTCTCGACACGGTCCCAGCGGTTATCACGGTCCATCGCGTAATAACGTCCGCTCACCACACCAATCTGGCCGCAGCCGATCCTGTCCATCTCATCCTGCAGTTCCTGTACATACTCAATACCCGACTCGGGAGGCGTATCCCTGCCGTCCAGGAAGCAGTGCACATAGACCTTCTCAAGGCCCTGTCTCTTTGCCATCTCCAGGAGCGCGTACACATGTGTGTTGTGGCTGTGCACGCCGCCGTCAGAAAGCAGGCCGTACATATGCAGGCTGCTGTTGTTCTCTCTGGCATTGTTCATGGCCGCCAGGAGCGCCTCATTCTCAAAGAAAACACCGTCATGGATCTCCTTGGTGATACGGGTCAGATCCTGGTAGACAATACGCCCGGCACCCATATTCAGGTGTCCCACTTCGGAATTTCCCATCTGCCCGTCAGGAAGGCCGACTGCAAGTCCGCTGGCATAGCCCTTCACAAAGGGGCCTTCACTCATCAGCTTGTCGATCACCGGCGTATCCGCCATGGCGATCGCATTGTGCTCTTTCCTCTCATTCAGTCCAAAGCCATCAAGTATCATCAGTACAGTCGGTTTCTTGCTCATATATAATCTCCTTCGTAATACAGTTTTCACTCTCCGTCAGTGGTGTCTGCCCAGGATTCACAACTTCACTCTCAACTCTCCAAACTCCACCCTGGTTTATGCTCCACTCTCAACTCTCCAAACTCCACCCTGCTTAATATACCCTGATGACCATGGGTTTGTTCCGGACCATGGACATCCTTTCAAAGGTCAGCAGCGCGTCCATAATGTGTCTTTCCTTGGTGTAATCCGTGATGATAACGATCTCCGCGCCTTCCTCCTCATGCTCCTTCTGAACGATCTGGCGGATGCTGACGGCATTGTTGCCCAGGACGCTGGTCAGGGTAGCCAGCACGCCGGGTTTGTCTTCCACTTCCATGCGCAGGTAGAACCGGCTGACGCAGTCTTCCATCTTCTTGATCGGGATATGCTTATAGCAAAGATCCCTTGTCTTTCCCGCGCTGCCGTTGACGATATCCCGGGTGATCTCAAAAACATCTCCCATGATCGCGCTGCCTGTCGGCAGATCTCCGGCGCCGCGTCCGTAAAACATCACATCGTCCACGGCGTCCCCATGCAGAAATACAGCATTGAAAGAACCGGATACGGTCGCCATCGGATGTGTTTTTTTAATAAGCATGGGATGCACACGGACTTCTATTCCCTCCGCGTCCTGCCGGGCTATTCCAACCAGCTTAATGACCCGTCCGAATTCATCGGCATACCGGATATCCTTGGCGGAGACAGTCCGGATTCCTTCTGTGAACACATCATCAAAGGTCACTCTGGAATTAAAGGCCAGGGATGCCATGATCGCTACTTTGCGTCCGGCATCCAGTCCGTCCACGTCCGCGGTGGGGTCCGCCTCAGCATACCCTTTCTCCTGCGCGATGGCCAGGGCCGTGGAGAAATCCATGCCCTCCTCCGTCATGCTGGAGAGAATGAAATTGGTCGTCCCGTTGACAATTCCCATGATCTCCGTGATATGGTTTGCCGTCAGGCTTCCCTGCAGCGGACCGATGATCGGGATCCCGCCTGCGACCGCAGCTTCAAATTTCAGATCCGTATGATGCTTCTGCGCAAGCTGCGTCAGTTCCTCGCTGCTCTGGGCGATCAGATCCTTGTTCGCGGTAACCACATGCCTGCCGGCAGCCAGTGCCTGGGAGATATATGTCTTCGCGGGTTCGATACCGCCCATCACCTCGATCACGATGCTGATATCCGGATCTGAAATGATCTCGTTCCAGTCCGTGGTGATCGCCGGATCATTGCCGATCCGCTTCTTCGCCTTTTCCTGATTCCGGACGAGGATCTTCTTGATCTCGATCTTCGCGCCGAGCTTATTGCTCATCTCCTCTGTCTGGGATTTGATGATGCGGTATACGCCGCCGCCTACGGTTCCCAGCCCCAGCAGGGCTACCTGTATCACTTTTTCCTGCATGCCAGCTCCTTTTTGATTCCCTTGCGGGCTTACTCTTTACATCCTGGAAAATTATATACGGATTTTTCGGTTTCGTCCATACCCTTTGTAAGTCAGAAGAGGTATGGTACGGCTGTCATAAAAAAGAAATCCCCCGCTGATGCGGGGGATCTCATGATATATCGTATGGATAAGCAGCGTTTTAGCTGAACTTCACGGGGTTGAGCTTGATGCCGGGGCCCATGGTGGAAGCAAGCGTTACGCTCTTGAGGAACTGACCCTTGACAGCCGCGGGACGAGCCTTCACGATGGCGTCGATCAGCGTCTGGAAGTTCTCGGTAAGTGCCTCTTCAGTGAAAGAAGCTTTTCCGATCGGGCAGTGGATGATGTTTGTCTTGTCAAGTCTGTACTCGATCTTACCGGCTTTGATATCGGCAATGGCTTTCGCCACATCCATGGTAACCGTACCGGCCTTCGGGTTGGGCATCAGGCCTTTCGGTCCGAGGATACGGCCCAGACGGCCGACAACGCCCATCATGTCGGGAGTCGCAACGACAACGTCGAAATCCAGCCAGCCTTCGTTCTGGATCTTCGGAACCAGTTCCTGGCCGCCGACATAATCAGCTCCGGCTGCGGTGGCTTCATCAGCCTTGGCATCCTTTGCAAATACCAGCACACGGACAGTCTTGCCGGTTCCGTGAGGAAGAACAACAGCGCCGCGGATCTGCTGATCTGCGTGACGTCCGTCACAGCCTGTGCGCATATGGACCTCGATGGTCTCGTCAAACTTGGCAACGGCGGTCTTCTTCGCCAGCGCGATGCCTTCGCTTACATCATAGAGAGTGCTGCGGTCAACTGCCTTGGCAGTTTCCAAATATCTTTTACCTTTTTTCATATCAATTTACCTCTCCCTCTTTATTCTTCGACGGTGATGCCCATGCTTCTGGCTGTTCCGGCGATCATGCTCATAGCCGCTTCGATGCTTCCGGCGTTCAGGTCCGGCATCTTTGTCTCGGCGATCTCTCTGATCTTATCCTTGGAAATGGATGCCACCTTCACCTTGTTGGGGGTGCCGGATGCGCTCTGCAGGTTGCAGGCCTTCTTCAGAAGAACAGCTGCAGGCGGTGTCTTGGTGATAAAGCTGAAGGATCTGTCAGCGTAGACTGTGATCACAACGGGGATGATCAGGTCACCCTTGTCAGCAGTCCTTGCGTTGAATTCCTTGGTGAACTGTACGATGTTGACACCGTGCTGACCAAGGGCAGGTCCTACAGGGGGAGCCGGAGTTGCCTTGCCGGCCGGGATCTGTAATTTGATATATCCGGTAACTTTCTTTGCCATTTTAATGACCTCCTTGTGGTAATTAACGGGGATCTCCCTCCCACGTTCGGACGCCTTGTCTTCATGCGTCCCTGACTTTCAGCCCTGTGCGTATGTAGGAAATCGGGCTTACATTTTTCTGATATCTGCGAAACTGATTTCTACCGGCGTTTCGCGGCCGAAAAGTCCGACATTGATCGTGACACACTGTTTGTTCCGGTTGATGGCTCTGACCACTCCGATGGTATCCTTCCAGACACCCGCGACCACATTGACGGTATCGCCTTCCTGGAAATCCACCTCAACCTTTGCGGTGCCGACACCGAGACCTGCCATCTCAACATCCGTGAGCGGAACCGGTTTGGATCCGGGCCCTACGAAGCCTGTGACGCCTCTCGTGTTTCTGACCACATACCAGGTATCATCGTTCATGACCATGTTGATCAGCACATAACCCGGGAGCATCTTTTTGTGTACCGTCTGACGTTTGCCGTTCTTCATCTCGACCACGTCCTGCATCGGTACCCTGACCTCAAGGATCTGCTCCTCCAGGTGACGGTTCTCGATGGTCTTTTCAATGTTTGCCTTCACTTTGTTTTCGTATCCGGAATAGGTATGGACCACATACCAGTTCGCTTCTGCCATACTATCATCCTTTCCCTTCAGCTTCCGGAGATCTCCGGGATGCTCCGCCAAGCTGTCGTTTCCTGACGATTACAGGTTGACCAGGAAATCCACGCCGTGCTGTACGATGAAGTCCAGCACTGCAATGATGACCCCGAGGATCACGGACACGACCACAACTGCAGTGGTCTCCTTCTGGATATCCTCACGGTTGGGCCAGATGATTTTCCGAAACTCAGCTTTCAGGCCGTCGAACCATTTCTTTGAACCGGCATCTTCTTTCTTTGCCATGTTGTTCTCCTTTGCCTGAACTTACTTTGTTTCCTTATGCACAGTGTGCTTTTTGCAGAAACGGCAGTACTTTTTGGTTTCCATGCGGTCCGGATGCAGCTTCTTTTCCTTCTTGGTATTGTAATTACGCTGCTTGCATTCCGTGCATGCTAATGTTATACGTGTACGCAACTTATCCACCTCACTCTCTATCATTCCTGTGATCTGCCCCTCTCAGAGCAGTCACTTTTGGGCATAAACATGCCCGGCTTTACATACGCCGGGACAGTATATCACAGCGCCGGGCCGGGCGTCAAGGTGTAAAATCACAGGTTTCAGCTCAGATCTTTAAAATGAAACGCTGCCTTTCCGGAAGCGTAATCACCGACGATCTGGCCCTCTCCCCGGATCAGATATTTATAGGTGACCAGGCCGTCCAGACCGACCGGTCCTCTGGCATGCAGCTTGCTGGTTGAGATGCCGACCTCAGCCCCGAACCCGTAGCGGAACCCGTCCGCGAACCTTGTGGAGCAGTTCACATATACACCGGCGGAGTCCACCATCTGAAGGAAGTAGTCCGCGTCTGTCTCATTCAGCGTCAGAATGGCGTCTGTGTGATGGGAACCGAAGCGGTTGATATGATCCGCCGCTTCCTTTACATCCTCTACCAGTTTCACGGAAAGGATCAGGTCTCCGTACTCCCTGTGGAACCCGTCCTCCTCCATGATCTCCATGGCGGGAGCAGCCCCGGCTGTTTCCGGCAGCGTTTCCGCAAGGACTTTTGCGGCTTCCAGTGTTCCGCGAAGCTTCACGCCCACGCTGTCCATCTTCTCTTTCAGGAGCGGGAGAAACGTGGCGGCAATATCCCGTCTGACCAGCAGGGTCTCGACCGCATTACAGGCGACCGGATACTGAATCTTGGCGTCCGTAATGATCCGAAGTGCTTTTTCATGATCCAGCGTCCCGTCCGTATAGATATGGCAGACGCCGTCGGCGTGCCCCATGACCGGGATCTTCGTGTGATCCATAATATACTGGACGAACCGGTTGGATCCCCTGGGAATCAGCAGGTCCACATCTCCTTCGCACAGCAGGAGCTCATCGATCTCACTGTGCGCCTGTACGAGCGAAAGACAGTACGGGGGCAGGCCGGCTTTCATCACTGCTTCATGGATGATATCGAACAGGACCCTGTTGGTACCGGCTGTCTCCCTGCCGCCCTTGAGCACGGCACAGTTGCCGCTCTTGATGCACAGGCATGAGATCTGGACCAGCGCGTCCGGTCTGGCTTCAAAGATCACACCGATCACACCGATCGGGCAGCTGATCCGCTCCAGGATAAGGCCCTCATCCATCTGTCTTTTCAGCAGGACCCTGCCGACAGGATCCTCAAGGGATACCAGCTGATCAATGCCGGCGCAGACATCCCTCAGTTTTTCCTCGCCGAATTTCAGGCGCTTCTGGACCTGGACCGGTACACCGGTCCGCTGCGCCTCCTCCATGTCTCCTTTGTTGGCTGAAAAGATGGCTTCCTTTTCCGCCAGCAGAGCTTCCTTTACAGCAAGGAGCGCCTTGTCCCTCTGCTCTCTGGAAGATGCAGCCATATAGGGGGACGCCAGTTTCATCTCATGAGCTGTCTCTCTTACCGTCATCTTTTTCTCCTCTTGATCATCCGGATCTTCTGCTTCCTGTCAGGGTCTGCAGATTCCGCAGGCTCTGTATCCCAGGGCAATCAGTTCCTGCCTGCCTTCATTTGAATACACCTTGTTTTTTTCGCTCATCCTGGCAACGGTCTCACAGTCGGGCCGGTGAAAGATAAACGTCTTAAAATTGCAGATATAGCGATACGGAAGCCGGGTTTGCAACTGCTCCCCGTCTCCTCTCCCTTCCCCTTTTCCGAAGTTGCTCCCGGGCGAGAGGTCTGCCGTCGGCTCCTGCTCGAACCGTACCCCGTCATCATCCATGGTGAAGGAAATATCTCCCTGCCGGTCCGTCCGGTATATCCGGATCCCGCGGCCGGCCAGCGTGTGAAGGGTCTTTTCGGAGGGGTGTCCGAATTCGTTTGCCTCCCCGCAGCTGATCACGGCAAAAGACGGCCTCACCCTGTTCAGGAAGGCGTCCGTACTTGATGTACTGCTGCCATGGTGATCAACGACATAGACATCTGCCGCAGCCTCGATCGGACTGCCTGCGATAAAGCTCTCCTCCTCTTCCTCGGCATCGCCGCACAGAAGCAGTGCTCTGTCCCCGCAGGTGATCCTGACAGCAATACAGCGGTCATTCTCCCGCTCCGCGTCAAACCCGTCAGGCGCGAGGATCTCGATCCGCGCCTCTCCCAGCGGATACACATTTCCGACAGCCGGTGCCTCACAGGGGATCCCCTCCTGCTCCACAAAGGCTGCGAAGGAAGTGTAAATGGTCGTTGATCCGATGTAATCCGGTGCCAGAATCAGACCGCAGCCAAACACATGGAGCGCCCCGATCACACCGGCAAGATGATCATCATCGTAGTGGGAGACGACGGCATAATCCAGTGTTTCCACCCCCCTGCCGCGCAGCTCATTCACCACGCGGGAAGCCGTGTCTCTGCCGCCTCCGTCATAAAGCATGGCATGATCGCCGCACGCCGCATACACCGCCAGTCCCTCTCCTACATCCAGGACGCAAACTGACAGGGAGTCTTTCTGCTCCGCTGCCGGCACCATGCGCCGAAAGCAGAGCAGGCACATCAGACACACCAGAAGACGGAGTCCTCTCCTGACCGCTCCTCTCATTTCTTATTTAACAAGTGCCAGAATCTGCGGCTTCTGTACAAAGCCTACACTCTTGTTCACGGCCTCACCGTTCTTAAAAGCGATGAGCGTCGGTATTGCGCTGACCCCGTACTGCATGGCCAGATCCTGGTTCTCATCAATGTCCACCGCGCAGACCTTGATATCCGGGTTTTCATCCGCCACCTGTGCCACGAGGGGAGAGAGCATCTTGCACGGTCCGCACCAGGTTGCCCAGAAATCCACGATGACCGGCTTGTCTGCCTTTAATACTTCCTGTTCAAATGTTGCGCTGCTCACTTCGATTGCTGCCATTTTAAAATCCTCCTTTATCAATCGTACGAAATTTCCATTATGATACTGCTGATGCTGTTTTACATGTTTCCCAGGATCTTGTACAGAAGACTGTAAAGTGTCTGCGCCTCCTCAGGAGACAGGCATACACACTTGCCGACCATCGGCGGGATCTTCGCGGCCGCCTCCCTGAGCTTCATCCCTTCTTCCGTAATGTGAACCAGCAGGATCCGCTCGTCCTCAGGACTCCTGTGCCGCGTGATGAAACCCTTTGACTCCAGTTTTTTCAGCAGCGGTGTCAGTGTCCCCGAATCCAGGAACAGGCTGGCTCCCAGGTCCTTCACACTCAGTTCCTGTTTCTCCCACAGGACCATGAGGGCTATATACTGTGTATACGTCAGATCCAGATCTGCCAGATACGGCGTATATCTGCGAACGATCTCCTTGGAACAGGCATAAAGCGGAAAGCAGAGCTGGTTTTCCAGTTTCAGGCAGTCAAATTGATCCATGTGTCTTTCCCCACTTCTTTCATCAGTTTCCGTACAGCAGTCCGGTTTGAAGTTGTTTCAAATTGGATTGCTTACAATTTAATTATATGCAAATTCATGCGTTTGTCAACCCCCGGAAGGTGTTTTTCACAAGGTTCCGGACGGGGGGCTGTCTCCTCAGCCGCCCCACCGGTTCTTCATACGGCTCTGCAGCGAATACAGTTCATTGAGCGCTTCCATCGGCGTCAGGTTCGGAATATCCAGTTCCCGGATCTCCCTGAGCAGGTCCTCATCCCTGACGGTGTCAAACAGCGTCATCTGTTCCAGATCCACCTGATCCGGTTTTTTGATCCGTTTTTTCTTCTCCGAAGGCGTGTGCGCCTCCTGGACCTTGTCAGTGATATCCGCGTAGGTCAGCTCCTCCAGCAGTTCCTTCGCGCGCTCGATGACTGGAGCCGGCACCCCGGCCAGCTTGGCGACCTGGATACCATAGCTCTTGTCAGCCCCGCCCTTGACGATCTTTCGCAGGAAGACAATGTCATCTCCCTTTTCCTTGACAGCCACGCAGTAATTGCTCACGCTGGAAAGCTTTCCTTCCAGTTCCGTCAGTTCATGATAATGTGTCGCGAAGAGCGTCTTGGCTCCGATCTGCCTGGTGTTGCAGATGTATTCCACCACTGCCCACGCAATGGACAGCCCGTCAAAAGTACTGGTTCCGCGCCCGATCTCGTCCAGGATGATCAGGCTGTTCCGGGTGGCATTGCGCAGGATGTTCGCGACCTCGGTCATCTCCACCATAAAGGTGCTCTGCCCGCTGGCCAGGTCATCGGACGCGCCGACCCTGGTAAAGATGCGGTCCACCAGTCCGATCTTCGCGGATGATGCAGGTACGAAACTGCCGATCTGGGCCATCAGGACGATCAGTGCCGACTGGCGCATAAAAGTCGATTTGCCTGCCATATTCGGGCCGGTGATGATGGCAATCCGGTTCTTGCTGTTGTCCAGCAGGGTGTCATTGGGAATGAACATGTCATCGTTCATCATCTGTTCCACCACCGGATGCCGTCCGTTTTTGATCTCGATCGCACCCCGCTCATGCACGAGAGGCCTGACATAGCGGTTTCTTTCCGCCACCCAGGCCAGGGAGGCGAACACATCCAGGCCTGCCAGCGCCCGTGCTGTTGTCTGGATCCTGAGAATATTGTCGGAGATGATGTCCCGCAGCTCACAGAACAGGTTGTACTCAAGCGAGAACAGCTTATCCTCCGCCCCGAGGATCATGTCCTCGAGTTCCTTCAGTTCCGGTGTGATATAGCGCTCCGCGTTGGTCAGGGTCTGCTTTCTGGTGAAATAATCCGGCACAAGATCGCGGTATGAATTGGTCACCTCCAGGTAGTAGCCGAAGACCTTGTTGTACCGGATCCGGAGATTCTTGATCCCGGTCTTCTCCCGCTCCCTCGTTTCCACATCCGTCAGCCACTGCTTTCCCTCTG
>JAGCAV010000434.1 GCA_017652545.1 Lachnospiraceae bacterium | reverse complement strand
GCGCTCTCCGCGTGGCTGGAAGTCTGGGTGTCACGGGACGGTCAGATCTATCATGACAGCTACGAGCGGGGCATCCCGACGACTGAACTGGAAAACGGCCTGCTCCCGGTGATCGGAAAGACAAAAAAGACGGGTACGAGAGTCAATTTCCTGCCCGATGACGAGATCTTTGAAGTGACCCGTTTTTCAGCCACCGAGGTAAAAAGCCGGCTGCACGAGACGGCCTATCTGAATCCGACCCTGACCATTCTTTTCCGGGATGAGAGGGGAGAGGAACCGGAAGAGGTTGCTTTCCATGAACCGGATGGGATCATCGGTTATATCAGGGACCTGAACAAGAACAAGGAAACGGTCTGTGAACCGGTCTATTTTCAGGGAGAGGCGGAAGGACATATCTCCGTGGAGGTGGCGCTTCAGTATGTGAACGAATTCCACGAGACAGTGCTGGGGTTCTGCAACAATATCTATAATGCGGAGGGCGGAACGCATCTGACGGGCTTCAAGACCGCCTTCACACAGGTGATGAATACGTACGCCAGGGAGCTTGGCATCCTGAAGGAAAAGGATGTGAACTTTACCGGCGCTGATGTCCGTAACGGTATTACGGCAGTCATCTCGATCCGTCATCCCGATCCCAGCTTTGAGGGACAGACAAAGACAAAGCTTGACAACCAGGATGCTGCCAAAGCAGTCGCGAAGGTGACATCGGAGGAGGTCGTCCGGTATTTCGACAAAAACCTGGACAGCCTGAAAGCCGTCCTCAGCTGCGCGGAAAGGGCGGCAAAAATCCGGAAGACCGAGGAAAAGGCCAAGACAAACCTGCTGGTAAAGCAGAAATTTTCCTTTGACAGCAACGGAAAACTTGCCAACTGTGAAAGCAGAGACGCTAAAAAGTGCGAGATTTTTATCGTTGAGGGAGACTCTGCCGGCGGTTCGGCCAAGACCGCAAGAGACAGGAACTACCAGGCGATCCTGCCCATACGCGGCAAGATCCTGAATGTCGAAAAAGCATCGATCGACAAGGTCCTGGCAAACGCGGAGATCAAAACGATGATCAACTCTTTCGGATGCGGTTTTTCCGAAGGGTACGGAAATGATTTTGACATCACAAAACTGCGCTATGACAAGATCATCATCATGGCGGATGCCGATGTGGACGGCGCGCATATCTGTACGCTGCTCCTGACACTGTTCTACCGGTTCATGCCGGAACTGATCTATGAAGGGCATGTTTACATCGCGATGCCGCCTCTTTACAAAGCCATTCCTTCCAGAGGGGAGGAGGAGTATCTGTATGATGACGCGGCACTGGAACGCTACAGGAAAAAGCATAAAACGCCCTTTACCCTGCAGCGCTATAAAGGCCTGGGAGAGATGGATGCATCGCAGCTGTGGGAGACAACGCTCAACCCGGAGACAAGGACGCTGAAACTGGTTGAGATCGAAGACGCCCGCATGGCTTCCGATGTGACACAGATGCTGATGGGGACAGATGTCCCGCCCAGGAAAGCGTTTATTTACGAGCACGCGCGGGAAGCGCTGCTTGATGTTTAAAAAGAGTGTTGAGAGTTGAGAGTTAAGAGTTGAGAGAGCGTAAAAATCCACTCTCCATTCTTCACTCTTCACACTCAACGTAGTGTAGTGTTTTCTAAAGAAAAAGGCTGAAAGTATGGAACATGATCAGATCATCCGGACAGAGTATTCGGATATCATGCAGAAATCATATATCGACTATGCCATGAGCGTGATCGTGGCAAGGGCGCTGCCGGATGTCAGAGACGGCCTGAAGCCCGTGCAGAGACGCACGCTTTATGATATGTATGAGCTGGGGATCCGCTATGACAGGCCTTTCAGAAAGAGCGCCAGGATCGTGGGCGATACGATGGGTAAATATCATCCCCATGGTGACAGCTCGATCTACGGTTCACTGGTGGTCATGGCGCAGGATTTCAAGATGGGCATACCCCTCGTGGACGGGCACGGCAATTTCGGATCCATCGAAGGAGACGGGGCTGCCGCCATGCGCTATACGGAGGCGAGGCTTCAGAAGATCACCCAGGAGGTTTTTCTCTCGGATCTGGACAAGGATATCGTGAACTTTGTCCCCAATTTTGATGAGACGGAAAAAGAGCCTGAAGTGCTGCCCGCCAGGATCCCAAATCTCCTTGTCAACGGTTCGGAGGGCATTGCAGTCGGCATGGTCACAAGCATTCCCCCGCATAATCTCGGGGAAGTGATCGATGCGGTCATCGCTCTGATAAAAAACGACCGGATACCGGATGAAAAACTGCTGGATTATATCAAGGGACCTGATTTTCCGACAGGCGGGATCGTGGTGAATGCCTCAGACCTGCCTGGTATCTACGCAGAGGGGACAGGGAAGATCAGAATACGCGGCAGGGTCGAAGTCGAAAAGATGAAGGGCGGCCGCGAATGCCTGGTGATCACGGAGATTCCCTACACGATGATCGGCGCCAATATCGGAAAGTTCCTGAACGATGTCTACGCACTGGTGGAAAGCAAAAAAACGGGAGACATCACGGATATCTCAAACCAGTCATCGAAGGAAGGGATCCGCATCGTGATCGAGCTGCGTAAAGGCGCAGACCCGGAATACATTAAAAACCTGCTCTACAAGAAAACAAGGCTGGAGGATTCCTTCGGCGTCAATATGCTGGCTGTGTCGCAGGGACGTCCGGAAACCATGAGCCTGCGGGCGGTCCTGGAGAGCCATATCGATTTTCAGTTTGACATTGCCACGAGAAAGTACCAGAAGCTGCTGGAACGCGAGACAGGCAGGAAGGAGATCCAGGAAGGCCTGATCAAGGCCTGCGACGTGATCGACCTGATCATTGAGATCCTCCGCGGATGTGAAAACCAGAAGCAGGCAAAAGACTGCCTGGTCAGGGGCATCACAGAGGGCATCAGGTTCAAGACGGAAAAGTCACGGAAGCAGGCGGCAAAGCTGCGGTTTACGGAAGCTCAGGCACAGGCGATCCTTGAGATGCGTCTGTACAAGCTGATCGGGCTGGAGATCAATGCCCTGATGGAGGAGCATAAAAAGACGCTTGAAGCCATTGCCAGGTATACGGATATCCTGAACAACTATGATTCCATGGCAAAGGTCATCATCGATGAACTGAAGGCCTGGAAGAAAGCCTATGCGACGCCCAGAAAGACGCAGATCGAGGATGCCGGCGCCGTTGTCTTTGAGGAGAAGAAAGCGGAAGAGTTCCCTGTGGTATTCCTGATGGACCGCTTCGGCTACGCGCGCTGTATTGATGAGTCCGTATATGAAAGGAACAGGGACGCGGCGGATCAGGCAAACCAGTTTGTGATCCATTGCATGAGCGAAGGCCGGGTCTGCGTATTTACCAACACGGGCAAGTCGCACATCCTGAAGATGACCGATGTGCCGTACGGGAAGTTTAAGGACAAGGGGACACCGATCGACAACCTGTGCAATTATGACAGCAGGGTCGAAAGCTTTGTACAGGTCGTTCCCATGGAGAATCTCTCGATCAGCACATTCCTTTTCATTACCCGGAAAGGAATGGTCAAGCGGGTGCTCGGGGACGAATTCGATGTGAGCAAGCGCACCATTCAGGCGACGCTGCTTCAGGAAGGGGATGAACTGCTTCAGGTCCGGGGACTGACGGATGAGAATCAGATCGTCATGGCTTCCTCCAAAGGGTATCTCCTCAGATTCGGACTGGATCAGATCCCCTATAAAAAGAAAGGCGCCATCGGAGTAAGGGGCATGAAGCTTACGGACGATGACCGGCTGGACCAGGTCTTCCTGGTCGGCGGCAGTGAAAGTCCGACCGAAGCGGTCATTTCAAAAAAGAAGGTCGCGCTGACAAAGCTTCATATCGGAAACCGGGATACAAAGGGGACAAAACTGCGCACCTGAAAGGATGATACAGGGACCGGTTCGGCATGACCTGATGTCTGCAGGGTGTTTTATGAAAAAACGCTTGCAAAAAACACGATTGGGTGTTAGTATACCAACGTTGAATATTGATTGTGCGAGAGGAACGGGTCAGCAGACTCGTTCTTCTTTCTTTGATAAGGTACAAAAAAGAAAGGACTGTTGATGTCAAGAAGGGAAACGTACGAATCAAGGACACAAACGCTGATCATGCCGATCCTCGATCAGAACGGCTTTGAACTGGTCGATGTGGAATATGTGAAGGAAGCCGGCAACTGGTTCCTGCGCGCATATATCGACAAGGAAGGCGGTATTACCATCAATGACTGCGAACTGGTCAGCCGGTATCTGAGTGACCGGCTCGATGAGGAGGATTTCATTGATGAATCATACACACTGGAAGTGAGTTCGCCCGGACTTGACAGGCCTTTGAAGAAGGATAAGGACCTGGAACGTCATCTGGGAGATGAGGTCGATGTCAGACTTTACAGACCGCTCTCGGACCGCAGGGACGGAATCGGGAAAGAAATGACAGGCACGCTCAGAGCCTGGGACCGGAAAACGATCACGATTGAAGTTACCGGAATCGGAGAACTTCAGATCGAAAGAGAAAAGGTTGCGCTGGTGCGGCTGGCGCTTGATTTTTAAGGAGGACAAAGGAAAAATGAACACCGAGTTGTTTGATGCACTGGAGATCATTGAGAAGGAGAAAAACATCAGCAGGGAATCCATTCTCGAGGCCATAAAGCAGTCATTGGTTCAGGCTGTAAAGAACCAGTATGGAAGGTCTGAGCTGAACAACATCGAGTTTGAGCTGAACGCGGACACAAAGGAATTTGAAATGTTCGTCAGCAAAACGGTTGTTGAGGAAGCTGAGGATGACCTGACCCAGATCTCTCTTGCAGACGCGCGTATGATCGATGAGAAATATGAACTGGGTGATACGCTCAGGGTCAGGATCGAGTCCAGGAACTTCGGCCGCATCGTCACACAGAACGCGAAGAACGTGATCCTCCAGAAAATCCGCGAAGAAGAAAGGAAATCACTCTATAACGAGTATTACGAGAAGGCAAATCAGGTGCTGACCGGTATCGTTCAGCGCTATGTCGGCAACAATGTCAGCGTGAACCTCGGCAAAGTGGATGCCATCCTGAATGAAAAGGAAATGATCCGGACCCGCAGAGGCTCCGTTATGAATGTGGAATCATTCTATCCCAACCAGAGGATCAAGGTGTACGTTCTGGAGGTGCGTGACACGCCGAAGGGACCGAGGATCATGCTTTCCAGGACGCATCCGGATCTGGTCAGAAGGCTGTTTGAGAACGAAGTCATGGAAGTGCGGGAAGGGATCGTCGAGATCCGCGGCATTGCAAGAGAAGCCGGAAGCAGGACAAAGATCGCTGTTTATTCCAATGATGAGAATGTGGATCCCGTCGGCGCCTGCGTCGGCCTGAACGGAACCAGGGTCTCCGCTGTCGTGGATGAACTGGGCGGTGAAAAGATCGATATCATCAACTGGGATGAAAACCCGGCTCTGCTGATCGAGAATGCGCTGAGCCCTGCCAAGGTGATCTATGTGGCCTGTGACCCGGACGACAAGACGGCCCAGGTTGTCGTGCCTGACTACCAGCTGTCACTGGCAATCGGAAAGGAAGGCCAGAACGCAAGGCTTGCCGCCAGGCTGACAGGCTTTAAGATCGATATCAAGAGTGAGACGCAGGCCCGTGAGGCAGGCGAACTCCTCGAGTATGAAGAAGATTATTACAACGAAGAAGACGAGTACGGCGAATACGATGAGGAATACGCCTACGATGACGAATATGAAGGCGAGTACGATGAGGCGTACCCTGAAGAAGAAGCAGGGGAGTACGATGAATATGAGCCTGAAGGGGAGTATTCCGAAGACGGTATGGAAGCACCTGTAGAGGACGGGAGCAATGAAGAAGACCAATAAGGAAATCCTTCGCATGTGCTGCGGGTGCAGACAGCCTAAACTCAAGAAAGATATGACAAGGCTGTATCTGGATGACGGATCCGTCCTTCGGGTGGACCGTACGGGAAAGAGCGGCGGCCGGGGCGTGTATATCTGCAAAGATGTGAACTGTGTGGAAAAAGCGCTGAAGGCAGGAGCCATCGGACACGGATTAAAACACAGCCTGTCACGGGAGGAAGCCGTGATCGCCAGAGAACTGCTTCTGAAGGAGATACAGGCATAGGATCGCACCCTCATCAGACAATAAAAGGTTTTCCGGAAACGGATCAGTAAACGGTTTTTGGAGAAAAAAGTGATACAGGATAAAACGCTGTCAATGCTTGGAATGGCAAAGAAGGCAGGAAAAATAAAAGACGGATCTTTTCTGGCCGAACGGTCGGTACGATCAGGAAATGCCCGCCTGGTGATCCTTGCCGGGGATGCCTCACCGAATACGAAGAAAAAGTTTACAGACAAGTGCAGGTACGCAGGTATCCCGGTCCGGGAATATTCGGACATGGACAGCATAGGGGCAAGCCTCGGAGGCAGCCCCAAAAGCGTTGTAAGTATAGAAGATGACGGTTTCGCGAAAGCAGTGATGGACAGAATTTCAGACAGTGCATGAAACCGTATGATATTACGTTATCACGCCGGAAGGCGATCATATATAAACTTATGATTGTGGACAGCTTTTGTCCGTTACGTATATATACAGAGGGAAAGATAATATGGCAAATGAGAACGAGAAGAACGAGATAAATATGACCCCGGAGCAGGAGAAGCCGAAGAAAAAGAAACCGATCATGATCTTCCGGCCGCAGAACTCTAAAACCGGTATGGTCAAATCCGGGACACGCCCCGGAGCCGGCAGAAAACCGGGAGCAGCTCCGGCCGCCGGTGCCAGACCTGCAGGGACAGGGACAAGGCCGGCAGGAGCTGCCGCAGGCGGAACCAGAACAGCCGGCGCTGCCGGCAGCGCGAAACCGCCGGTGCAGCGTCCTGCAGCTGCATCTGCCGAGACGCCCAGACCGAGAAGGAATCCGAATATCAAGGGACCTGACAGCGAGGCCATGGCAAGAGCGGCTGCCGCGCAGAAAGCGCAGGCAAAACAGGCTGCTGCGCAGGCTGAGCGAAATGCCAGGATCACTGCCGCCAGAGAAGCGGAGGCGGAAGCGGCTGCCAAAGAAAAAGCCCTGAAAGAAGCAGCAGCTGCCGAGCGTGCCGCAAAGGAGCAGGCTGAAAGAGCCGCCGCGCTGGATGCAGCCATCACCAAGGCACCGGCGCCGGCGCCCGTACAGGAAGAGAAACCGGCAGCTCCGGTACCTGAAAAAGAAGCAGCCCCTGTGGAAATGCCGGTTAAAGAGGCGGCGGATTCCAGGACAGAGACAGCTGCTCCCAGAAGCGCTGCCGCACCTGTGCGTCAGGCAAAACCGGCCGAGGCCGCTCCCAGGCAGGCTGCTCCGGAGAGAAGGACCGCTCCTGCCAGAAGCGCTGATCGTCCTGCCCCGAGAGGTGCCGGAAGGGAAGCTGCAGGATCCCGTGACGGAGCCGGCGCAAGAGGCACCCAGCCGCGCAGGGAGCCCGGTGTCAGACCGGAGAGACCTGAACGTACTGACCGTACCGGAGCGCCCTCCAGAGGACGTGCCGCTGCAGCCAGGGGTGAAGGCGCTGCAGCAAGACCGGGCGCTTCCAGAGACGGAAGGGACAGCAGGGATGCCAGAGGAGATCAGGGAAGAGGCAGCCGCACAGGCGCAGCTGCAGCTGCACCTGCAAAGACTTTCGACAAGGATACGCGCAGAGGAGCTGTCGGCAAGAAAAAGGGTGCTCCCGACAGGGGCGACAAGTTCGACCGCATGGAGAGCAAGAGTGCCGGAAAGGGCCAGGGAAAGCCGAAGAACGGCAAGGCCGCACCGAAGCCTCTGGTAAAACCGGTCAAGGAAGAAGAGAAGATCAGGAGCATCACGCTGCCTGAGACGATCTCTGTCAAGGATCTGGCTGACAAGATGAAGATCGCTGCCGCACAGATCGTTAAAAAGCTGTTCATGGCCGGCAAGATGGTCACGGTCAACGAGGAGATCAGCTATGAAGAAGCCGAAGAGATCGCTCTGGAGTATGAGATCCTCTGCGAGAAGGAAGAGAAGATCGATGTGATCGAGGAGCTTCTTAAGGATACGGAAGATCCGGAGGACTCTCTGGTCGCGAGACCGCCCGTGGTATGCGTGATGGGTCATGTCGATCACGGCAAGACTTCTCTGCTGGATGCGATCCGTGACACGCATGTGACAGACCGTGAGTCCGGCGGCATCACACAGCACATCGGTGCATCTGTCGTGACCTGCAACGGACAGCGGATCACCTTCCTGGATACACCGGGCCACGAGGCTTTCACGTCCATGCGTATGCGCGGTGCCAATTCGACTGATATCGCGATCCTGGTCGTGGCTGCAGATGACGGCGTCATGCCTCAGACGGTAGAGGCCATCAATCATGCGAAGGCAGCCGGCATTGAGATCATTGTGGCGATCAACAAGATCGATAAGCCGGGCGCGAATGTGGACAAGGTAAAACAGGAACTGACCGAGTATCAGCTTATTCCCGAAGACTGGGGCGGAAGTACCGTTTTCGTACCCGTGTCCGCCAAGACCCGGGAAGGCATTGATACCCTCCTGGAGATGATCCTTCTGACCAGCGAGGTGCTGGAACTGAAAGCGAATCCGAACAGACGCGCAAGAGGCCTTGTCATTGAAGCAAGACTTGACAAAGGCAGAGGCCCTGTCGCCACTGTGCTGATCCAGAAGGGAACACTGCACGCCGGTGATCCGATCTGTGCAGGATCCTGTTACGGACGGATCCGAATCATGCAGGATGACAAGGGCAGGGCTCTTAAGGAGGCAGGCCCGTCCACTCCGGTGGAGATCGTAGGTTTTTCAGATGTCCCCGGTGCCGGAGAGATCATGATCTCCCCGCAGACAGAAAAAGAAGCCAGGACGTTTGCGGAAACATTTATCAGTGAAGGCAAACAGAAACTGGTGGAGGAATCCAGGCGCAAGATGTCTCTTGATGATCTGTACAGTCAGATCCAGGCAGGCAATCTCAAGGAACTGAACCTGATCGTGAAAGCCGATGTGCAGGGATCTGTCGAGGCAGTTCGTCAGAGCCTTGAAAAGCTTTCCAACGAAGAGATCGTTGTGAAGACCATTCACAGCGGTGCCGGTGCGATCAATGAATCTGATATCGTTCTGGCTTCCGCATCCAATGCGATCATCATCGGCTTTAATGTGAAGATCGACCCGCAGGCCAAGGCTACGGCGGATCAGGAAGGTGTAGACGTACGTCTGTACAGCGTTATCTACAATGCGATCGAGGATGTGGAGAGAGCCATGAAGGGCATGCTCGATCCGATCTATGAGGAAAAGATCCTCGGTCATGCGGAAGTGAGGCAGCTGTTCCGTGCTTCCGGTGTCGGGACCATCGCCGGCAGCTATGTGCTTGACGGCGTGTTCCAGCGAGGCTGCAAAGCCCGTATCACCAGGGGTAAAGACCAGATCTTTGACGGCAATGTCGCATCACTGAAGCGTTTCAAGGATGATGTGAAGGAAGTCAAAGCCGGCTACGAGTGCGGTCTGGTGTTTGAGAAATTCAACGACCTTCAGGAAGGTGATCAGATCGAGGCCTACATGATGGTGGAGGTACCCAGGGTTTGAGAAAGAACAGTATAAAAAATACAAGGATCAACGGGGAGGTTCAGAAAGAACTCTCCTCGATCATCCGCGATGAGATCAAGGATCCGCGTATACATCCCTTTACTTCGGTCACAAATGTCTTCGTGGCACCGGATCTGAAGACCTGCAAGGCCTATATCAGCGTGCTCGGCGATGAGGAAGCGCTGAAGGAGACGATCGAAGGGCTCCGCAGTGCAGAGGGCTTTATCAGAAGATGCCTGGCACGCACCGTGAATCTTCGGAACACGCCGGAGATCACGTTTGTGCCGGATACATCCATAGCCTATGCCATCTCCATGTCGAAAAAGATCGATGAACTCCGTGACGCGGAGGAAAGCGGTGCGCCGGATCCGGCTGATCCGGACGATGAGGACGCTGAAACGGATGAAATCTGAGGAAGGCAATGACTGAAAGAAGAACAAGATGACTGAAAATAAGAAATTGGATCTTGACATGCTGATCCGGGATGCCGGATCAATCGGAATCTGTGCGCATGTCAGGCCGGACGGGGATGCCGTCGGATCATGTCTCGGCATGTACCTGTTCATTAAAAAATGGTATCCCGACAGACAGGTCAGGGTCTATCTTGAGAAACCGGGGGACATATTCCTGTTTCTCAAAGGCGCTGATGAGATCAGCGGCGATCCGAACGAAGATATCCGGTTTGATCTGTTTATGGCGCTGGACTGTTCCGACCTGCAGCGCCTGGGTGATTTCGGGACCTATTTTAAACGCGCAAAAAAAACGGTGTGCATCGATCATCATGTGACAAATCCTGCGTATGCGGATGAGAACTGCATTCTGGCGGATGCCAGTTCCACCTCTGAGATCGTGTGTGACCTGATCGGTACGGACCGGATCGATCATGACATGGCGGAAGCACTTTATACCGGAATAGCACACGATACAGGCGTTTTTCAGTATTCGTGCACATCAAGCCATACCATGAATCTTGCAGGCCGGCTGATGGATAAGGGGATCAATTTCACCCGTATCATCACGGAGACTTTTTTTGAAAGAACATATCTGCAGCAGCAGATCCTCGGAAGGACCCTGCTTGAAAGCGTCCGTGTACTTGACGGCCGTGTGATCTTCAGCGCGCTGAAGCGGAAGGACATGGATTTCTTCAACGCGAAGACCTCTGATCTGGAAGGCCTCAGTGCGGCGCTGCGGAACACAGCCGGCGTGGAAGTGTCCATTTTCATTCATGAGAGCAGGCCGGGCGAATGGAAGGTATCCCTCCGGTCAGGCGAAAAGGTCGATGTGGCAGCGGTTGCCGCCCATTTCGACGGAGGCGGTCATGTGCGGGCAGCCGGGTGTACCATGCACGGGGATGCCCACGATGTGATCAACAATCTTACGGAACTGATTGCCTTGCAGCTGGGTGAAGAGTGAATGTATAACGGGATTATTGTAGTCAATAAGGACAGCGGCATGTCCAGCCACGATGTGGTCTATCAGCTGCGCCGGATGACCGGACAGAAAAAGATCGGACATATGGGAACCCTCGACCCTCAGGCTCGGGGGGTTCTTCCTGTCTGTATGGGAAGTGCGACACGGCTGAGCGACCTGTTTCTGAAGGCGGATAAACAGTACAGGGCGGTCCTGAGGCTGGGTGTTGTTACGGATACACAGGATATGACAGGAAAAGTCCTGGAAGAGAATGAGGCCATTCCCGACGGGGATACGCTCAGGAAGGTGATCAGCTCCTTTACAGGTGAGATCCTTCAGGTTCCTCCCATGTATTCCGCAGTCAAACACCAGGGTAAAAAGCTGTATCAGCTGGCCAGAAAAGGCGTTGAGATCGAGCGTGAGCCCAGAAAAGTGTTCATCCGCGAGATCATCATTGAAAAATTTGAAGGTCCGCTTGTGACGATGCTGGTGACCTGCTCAAAAGGAACCTATATCCGGACGCTCTGCGCGGATATCGGTGAGAAGGCAGGATGCGGGGGCTGCATGGAAAGCCTCGTGAGGACGAGGAGCGGACCGTTCAGGATCGAAGGATCCATGACGCTTTCCGAGATAGAAGGACCGGCATCCGGTCAGGTAAACCCGGCGGATCCTGCCGGAGTAAAAGAGCGGATCCGCCTGGCAATGCTGACATCGGATCTGTTTTTCAGGACCCTTCCCGGATACTGTACGGTTCCTGAGGACGATTATCTCCTCTGGAACGGAAATCCGCTGCTCATCAGGGATATGGAAAAAATGGACGAGAGCACTGAGGCTGATGGCGGTCAGACCCCCGCAGATGGATTTGACCCGCAGCTGATCGAGCTTCCCGACGGACTTGACCCGTCCGGGGCGATCCGCATGTATGACTCTGCGGGGACCTTCTGGGGCGTATATGAAAAAGCGGCAAGAAAAGGGCTGTACAGGCCCTGGAAGATGTTTCCGCCGGTATTATAGAAGAGAGTGAAGTGTGGAGAGTGAAGAGCGGAGCCTGACTGAGCGTGGCGTGTGGAGAGTAAAGAGCAGAGTTATATGATCTACTTTAAAGATACGACAGAATTTCATATTGACGGGCCCTGTGCCGTGACACTCGGCAAGTTTGACGGCATCCATCTGGGTCACCAGAAGCTGATGAAATGCATCGAGGCTTTCGCAGAGGAGATGCCCGGATGCAGAAGCGTTGTTTTTTCCCTGAATGCCAGGGATGAGCAGCTGATCCTTACACTTGAGGAACAGAGAGCGTTTCTGGAAGAGATGGGCATAGACTGCCTGATCCAGTGTCCGTTTGTTCCGGAGATCTATACCATGACGCCGGATGTCTTCGTCAGGAAGATTCTGAAGGAGGCGCTTGGCGCCGCATGTGTCGCTGTCGGGACGGATTTCAGGTTCGGACACAACAGGGCAGGGGATGCCGCTTTTCTTCAGAGAGCAGCTTCGGAATATGGTTTCGAGATGAAGGTTGTGCCGCATGAGCGGTACAGGGGAGAGAAGATCAGTTCAACCTTTGTCAGGGAGGCGCTGCTCAGAGGGGATGCCCGTCTGGCAGGGGCACTGCTCGGACGTTTTTACAGCATAACCGGCGAGGTCGTTCATGGGGCGCACCTGGGGACATCCATGGGCATGCCGACAGCGAATATCATACCGGCCGGCGGCAAGCTGCTGCCGAGGCGGGGCGTGTATGTGTCAAGGACAAGACTGGACGGGAAGCTGTATCCCTCCGTGACAAACGTCGGGATCAAACCGACAGTGAACGGGACCTATGACGGGGCGGAGACCTATATCTATCATGTGGACCGGCCGCTGTACGGGGAAAAGATCGAGGTGGAACTGCTGGACTATTTCAGAGATGAAAAACGGTTTGCTTCCGTTGAAGAGCTGAGGGAGCAGATCAGGAAGGATATCAGGCGGGGAGAGGCATATTTTAATGGGAAAGAGTCTGTTTTATTTTAGCTTTTTTCTGATCCTCGCAGGCGGCTCAGGCCTGATCTGGGGAACCGTTCTCCGGATCCTGCGCCAGCGTGAAAAAGTGTACGAGGGAGAGACAAAAGCGAAGGTGGTCGATCTGATCCTTCGCGGCGATGAGACGCATTCGGGCGGTTTCAGCAACAAGTACTACCCTGTCTTTCAGTACTATGCCAACGGAAAACACTGTGAGACGGTCTATGATGAAGGTGCGTATCCTGCTGCCTGGAAAATCGGCCAGACCGTATATATCGAATACGACAGGGAGGATCCCTCTGTTTACAGGATCAGGCGTATCGAGCCGAGAGATATGCTGCCTGCCGCCCTGTATGTCGCCGGTGTCGGCTGTGTGCTGATCGGTACCGTCATGTTCATCATATTCGCGCTGCGGCAGGCATGAACCATGAGTCATATAAAAGGGTTGACGCCCCCATAACGCTGTGATATATTCTGTGCGTATGTTTTGGAGAAGCTGCAAAAAACTTCTCTTAACCGCTGCTGAGGTGCAGGACCTGTTTGCAGGCTGCAGCAGTTCCTTTGGAAGCTCCGACCGCTCCCCGGCAGCAGGCGATTAAATTTTAAGGAGGATGACCAACTATGATCGCAAAAGAAAAAAAGCAGGCTATCATTGCCGAGTATGGACGCAAGGAAGGCGACACCGGTTCACCTGAGGTTCAGGTTGCCGTTCTTACTGCACGCATCAAGGAGCTCACAGAGCATCTGAAAACGAATCCGAAGGATCATCATTCAAGGAGAGGTCTTCTGAAGATGGTCGGTCAGAGAAGAGGCCTTCTGGCTTATCTCAGAAAGAAAGATATTGAAGGTTATCGTGAGCTGATCGCAAAACTTGGTATCAGAAAGTAATTATACGGAGACATGATCGGATAGGGAAGAATATCCTTCCCTATCCGATTCCTTATTCAAGGAAACAAAGATCATAAGCGGAGCATGTCCGAGACCACTGAAAAGTATATGAAATGCTGCTCGTGTCCTTTTCAGTTGTTTCGGGTCGCTTCCGGTTAGAGATAGAACCATTACGTATTATTTTAAGAAAAGGAGAATTAAATGGAAGCAACATTTTCAACGAAGCTTGACAGACAGTACCGCACATACTCCATGGAGCTGGCGGGCAGGACTCTTTCCGTGGATATCGGCAGGGTGGCAGCCCAGGCAAACGGCGCCGCTTTCATGCACTACGGGGATACCACGGTTCTGTGCACAGCCACCGCATCCGACAAACCCCGTGACGGCATCGACTTCTTCCCCCTCAGTGTGGAGTTTGAAGAAAAGATGTATGCTGTCGGCAAGATCCCGGGAGGATTCAACAAGAGAGAGGGCAAGGCATCCGAGAACGCTGTCCTGACTGCCCGCGTCATTGACCGTCCCATGAGGCCGCTGTTCCCGAAGGATTACAGGAACGACGTGACACTGAACAACCTTGTCATGAGCGTGGATCCGGAGTGCAGACCCGAGCTGGTTGCCATGATCGGTTCAGCCCTGGCCACATGCATTTCCGATATTCCGTTCGACGGCCCGTGCGCGATGACCCAGATGGGCCTTGTTGACGGTGAGTTCATCGTGAACCCGTCACAGTCTCAGTGGAAGGAAGGCGATCTGCAGCTGACAGTTGCCAGCACCGCGACAAAGGTCATCATGATCGAAGCCGGCGCGAAGGAAGTTCCGGAAGACAAGATGCTTGAAGCCATCTACAAGTGCCACGAAGTCAACATGCAGCTGATCGCTTTTATCAATGCGATCATGGAGCAGGAAGGCAAGGCGAAACACAGCTATGAAAGCTGTGCGATCCCGGAGCAGATGTTTGAAGACATCAAAAAGATCGTTCCTCCCGAAGAGATGGAGAATGCCGTTTTCACGGATGAGAAGCAGGTTCGTGAAGAGAACATCAAGGCTGTCACCGAAAAGCTGGAAGAAGCTTTTGCAGACAACGAGGAATACCTTGCTGTTCTCGGAGAGGCTGTTTACCAGTATCAGAAGAAGACCGTCAGAAAGATGATCCTGAAAGATCATAAGAGACCGGACGGCAGAGCGATCACCGAGATCCGCCCGCTGGCAGCTGAAGTGGATACCATTCCGCGTGTTCACGGCAGCGCGATGTTCACCAGGGGACAGACCCAGATCTGTACCGTTACGACCCTTGCGCCGCTTTCAGAGGTTCAGAGGATCGATGGCCTGGACGAAAATGAAGTCAACAAGCGTTATATGCATCACTATAATTTCCCGTCATACTCTGTCGGCGAGACCAAACCCTCCAGAGGACCGGGAAGACGTGAGATCGGCCATGGCGCACTGGCGGAGAAAGCCCTGATGCCGGTTCTGCCGAAAGAGGAAGATTTCCCGTATGCGATCCGTACCGTCTCCGAGACGTTCGAATCCAACGGTTCCACTTCCCAGGCCAGCGTCTGCGCTTCCACCATGTCCCTGATGGCAGCCGGCGTACCGATCACCAAACCCGTCGCAGGCATCTCCTGCGGTCTTGTGACCGGTGATACAGATGACGACTATCTGGTTCTGACGGATATCCAGGGCCTTGAGGACTTCTTCGGCGACATGGACTTCAAGGTAGCCGGAACACATGACGGCATCACGGCTATTCAGATGGATATCAAGATCCACGGCCTGACCCGTCCCATCGTGGAGGAAGCCATTGCCAAGACAAAGGCAGCAAGAGAGTATATCCTCAGCGAAGTGATCGAACAGTGCATCAGCAAGCCCAGGGCTGAGGTTTCCCAGTATGCCCCGAAGATCATCCAGATCATGATTGACCCGCAGAAGATCGGTGATGTTGTCGGTCAGAGAGGAAAGACCATCAACACCATTATCGAACGCACCGGTGTCAAGATCGACATCACGGATGATGGCGCTGTTTCTGTATGCGGAACCGACAAGAAGATGATGGACAAGGCGATCGAGATGATCAACATCATCACCACCGATTTTGAAGAAGGCATGGTTCTGACAGGCACAGTCGTAAGCATCAAGGAGTTCGGTGCTTTTGTGGAATTCGCTCCCGGCAAGGAGGGCATGGTCCACATCTCCAAGATCGCCAAGGAGCGTATCGCTCATGTAGAGGATGTTCTTACCCTCGGCGATGTGGTGAAGGTCGTCTGCCTCGGCAAGGACAAGATGGGCCGTCTGAGCTTCTCCATCAAGGATGTGAAGTGATCAGATCAAACAGATTATAACGCCGGAACAGCCGGCTCTTATGAAGGACATGGATGTTGTCTGCCAGCATCCGTGTCCTTTCTTTTTATGTGATTGATCCGATCCCTCCTAAATAAAAACTGAAGGTGAAAATCTTTTCAAAAAAGAGAAAAACATGATATATTCTTCATGAGTCTTTGATCAATTTGGCATTTCTGATTTGACGTGTCATTTGGCATGACATCTGACATGACAGGAGAGACATGAAGATCCGTAACCCATTTCTGAAGACGAGTTCAGTACAGATCATACCTTTAAGCTTTCTGGGAGCCATTATTCTGGGTACCGGTCTGCTGATGCTGCCTGTTTCCCGCGCCGGAAGCGGCAGCGCGGATCCCCTGACGGCATTGTTTACAGCCACGACATCGGTCTGTGTGACGGGCCTGGTTGTGGTGGATACCTTCAGTTACTGGTCAGGTTTCGGGAAAGTCGTGATCCTCCTGCTGATCCAGCTGGGCGGCCTGGGGATCGTCACCATGGCGGCAGCGACGCTCATGCTGCTGCGCAGGCGGTTCTCACTGAAGAACAGGGTACTCATGCGCGATGCCTTCGATCTGAACACCATCAAGGGGATGCCCGATTTCCTGAGGGGTGTTCTGTGCGGTACCCTGATCGTGGAGACAATCGGTGCCCTGTTGTATCTGCCGGTGTTCATTCCGCGCGCAGGCGTGCTGCGAGGCGTCTGGTATGCGTTTTTTACTTCCGTGTCGGCTTTCTGCAACGCAGGAATCGATGTGCTCGGCCCGGACAGCCTTATCAGCTATTCCGCCAGCCCGCTGATGCTCATAAATACGATGGCGCTGATCGTGCTGGGCGGCCTGGGTTATATCGTATGGTTCGACCTGCTTGACTGCCTGCGCAAAAAGAAGGCAGGCAGCCGCTGCCGTCTGAGCGTCCATTCGAAACTGGTCCTGGCCATGACCGCGCTGCTTGTGGGGATCGGCGCGGTGATCGTGTTCTGCCTGGAGTCCTCAAATCCGGAAACGATCGGTACGATGAGCCTTCCCGGCAAGATCCTCAACAGTATTTTCCAGTCGGTGACGTTCCGCACGGCAGGTTTTGCAACCGTGCCGCAGGAGGGCCTGCGTGAGAGCACTTCCCTGGCGGGCTGCCTGTTCATGTTCATCGGCGGCTCCCCTGTAGGAACGGCCGGTGGTGTAAAGACTGTGACGATCGCGGTGGTGCTGCTGAATATGATCAGCTTTATCCGTGACCGGGATGAGATCGTACTGTTCGGCCGGAGCGTTTCGATCCCGCTGATCCGCAAGGCAGTGGCGGTGGTCAGTGTCAGCATGTGCGTGACGCTGCTTTTTACGATAATCCTGATCGCTGTGGAGCATTGCAGCCTGGCGGACGCGCTTTACGAAATGTTCAGCGCTACGGCGACAGTGGGGCTGTCCAGAGGCCTGACGTCTTCCCTGCACACTGCGGGAAGGTGGCTGGTGATCATCGCCATGTATCTGGGCAGGATCGGGCCTGTTTCCATGGCCATGTTCTTTGGCAGGGGTTCGAACAGCAGGAACCTGACGAAGACCGCAGAAGGCAATTTCAGGCTCGGGTAATTCTTAAAACCGGTATCTTGGAAATTTCAGGGAGATGAACGTTTATGGGAAAAACATGCGCAGTATTGGGAATGGGACGGTTCGGGTCAAGCGTGGCACTGTCTCTTGAAAAAAACGGTGTGGAAGTGATGGGAGTGGATCATGATGCTGATCTGCTTGCGCAGTATTCTTCCCAAATCACCTATGCGCTGTGCGCGGAACTGGCCGATGAGGCGGCGGTACGGGAGCTGGGACTGGGCAACATGGACAGTGTGGTCGTTTCCATGGGAAAGGATCTGGAATCCAGCATCCTCTGCGTGATGATAGCCAAGGAATCGGGCGTGCACAACGTGATCGCAAAGGCCCGCTCAAAGCGCATGGGCGCTATTCTGAAGAAGGTCGGCGCTGACAGTATCATCTATCCGGAGGAGGAGTCGGGTATCCGTCTGGCCAGGGCGCTGGCATCCTCCCATTTCCTGGATCTGCAGGATCTGCCCGACAACATGGTCATGGTAAAGATGAAGCCGCGTCCTGAATGGGTCGGAAAAAACTTCCGGGAACTCAGGCTTCGGGAGCAGTATCATGTGAATGTGATCGGGATTTATACGGAGGGATCTTTCCTCTTCATGCCGGATCCGGATCAGAAACTGGAGAAGAATGATATTATGTCGGTGCTGACGCTGGAGGACAACCTGCAGAAGATACGCTGACGCGCCGGCAATGGGACAGGGGCTGTAAAAGCGTATTGACAAAAACATCCGGCTGGGGTACAGTATCCGCAGGCATTTTGGATCAATAAATGTTGATAATTACATATCAGTAAACCGATGAGAAAGAGTAGTAGGCTGTGATAAGGGTTACAGAGAGCTGCGCGGCTGGAATGCAGTACCCGGAAACAGTGCGAATGGACTTTCGAGGGCGAACCGAACGGGAGTGATCCTCAGTAGGGGAGACGGGTGCCTGTCCCGTTACCAGTACAGGGATGCATGATTGTGCAGACATACCGGATTGAGTGGTACAACGTCATTTACGGCGCCTCAGGTTTGTTGACCTGAGGCGTCTTTATTATCATAACTGTTTCATACAAGGAGGTAAAAGGTATGAAGAAGTTGGCTATCACAATGGCAGCAGCGGCAGGTATTGCAGCGATGAGTTTCAGCGCAGCGGCAGATGAGGCGTCCTTTAAGGTCGGTGTCGTCAAATTCGTTGACCACGCTTCCCTGAACCAGATCGAAGACAGCCTTGAGACAAGGCTTGCCGAGATCGG
This sequence comes from Lachnospiraceae bacterium, assembly GCA_017652545.1. The sequence continues at coordinate 780 of JAGCAV010000434.1, read as the reverse complement.
TGAGGCGGACGGCGTCGGTTTTGAGGTACTCGGATATAACGGAAATGCAGACGGAAGCCAGTTGCAGCAGATCGGCGCGGAGCTTGTCAGCGAAGGCGCGGATGTGATCGTGGCGATCGCGACACCCGCAGCGCAGGTCCTTCAGGCCGCAACGGAAGACGACAATATTCCCATCATTTTCTCTGCCGTCACGGATCCGGTCGGCGCAAATCTGGTGAAGTCACTGGAAGAGCCCGGCGGAAACATGACCGGAACATCCGATGCACTGAATACGCTGACCATGATGGAACTGATCTTCGCGGCTGATCCCGAGGCTGACAGGATCGGACTTCTTTATTCCAACAGTGAAGATGCTTCCAAACTGCCCATCCAGGAAGCCAAGGCATTTCTTGATGAAAAAGGGGTCGCCTGCGTGGAAAAGACGGGAACAACAACGGATGAAGTCAACGCCGCTGTCGATGCCCTGATCGCCGAAGGCGTGGACGCCATCTTTACACCGACTGACAACACCATCATGAACGCCGAACTGGCGATCTTTGAGAAGCTTCAGGAGGCGGGTATTCCGCATTATGCCGGCGCCGATTCCTTCGCGCTGAACGGTGCTTTCCTCGGCTTCGGCGTAAACTATGTGGATCTCGGTATCGAAACCGCGAACATGGTTGCTGATCTGCTTGAAAATGAGAAGACACCGGATCAGATCCCGGTCGTGACATTCGATTCCGGTATTGCGACGATCAACACGGAAACGGCGGAAGCGATCGGAATGGATCTGGATGCGGT
>JAGCAV010000433.1 GCA_017652545.1 Lachnospiraceae bacterium | reverse complement strand
CGAAGATATCAGCCCTTCGTTATACTATGATCATCAAACACCAGAAAACATAGAGGGCTACAGCCCTGAACGAGATGTCTCGGACTTTCTGCTGATGAACTATTGCCTGGAAGAAGGTATACCGATGCTTGCGATCTGCAGGGGTATGCAGATGTTGTGCGTAATATCCGGAGCTGACATGGTGCAGGACATAACCGATTATTATGAAGAACAGGGGATCGATTACCAATATGATCATCGGAATGAACCGGAGAAACCAGGTGATTACAGGGATTTTGCATATCATGACGTCAGTGTAACGGATAAAGATTCGCTTTTGTATCAGATTACAGGCATGGAAACAATAACGGATGTTCCTTCCTGGCATCATCAGGCAGTGACCAGTGTGGATGGGACGCGACTGATCGTTTCCGGATACACAGAAACAGATGGCCTTGAGATCATTGAGGCTGTTGAAAGACCAGATAAGGAATTTGCGCTTGGATTGCAGTTCCATCCGGAAATCGACGTGGTAAGGGAAGGTGATGAAGCATCGTTAAAGTATTTCACAGCGCTGATAAATGAGGCTGTTGATGAAAATGAATGAGGAAAAAAAGATGTAGACAACTTCCAGTTTATAGCGGATTACCGGAATACCGGAGAACATCATTTGCCCTGTCAAGAGCCATGTCTATGGTCCTGATTATTTCAGTAAGGATGCGCTGTAATTCTTGCATTCGTCCATGATCCAGCCTCTGCGCTGTGCAATGTCCGGACGGGCAGGATCTTGTTCAGGTCATTCATGACCTGGGCCGTCTGCCAGATCGTAGCACCGGTCTCAATGATATCCGGGATCAGGCTTTCAGCCATTCCGCAGACATGATGCTCGACAATCAAGCCACAGTCCACAGCGGTTCTTCCCAGCATCACCTCATAAGGATGGATCAGTTCGTCATACATCGCTTTGGAGAAGAAGATATGCGAACTCCCAGACCCGAAATATATCACCTCGCCGGAGAGCATACCGGGCTCCTCAGAATACTGTCCCTGAAGAATTCGTCCTTTTCTTTTCCAGACAGTTATGGCTCTCATCTCTTATAAAAAAAAGACGTTCCCGAAGGAACGTCTCTTGTCTGAGCATTATGATCATTCATATTCTTCATCGTAATAATTAGATCCGGCATTACCGCCCTGCTCGTCCTCATTATAGTTGGATCCGGCATAACCGCCATCGTCGAATTCTGCGGAAAGGGTTGTTCCCCGATCACCGTACCAGTAATCTGCGCCTGCCGGCCCTCTGTTGAAGATCTCGCCGGTATCCTCATCGGCCCAGCCGCCCTGGCTCAGCTCGCTCAGAGTTACGGCATTTCCATATTCATCATAAAGTGTCATATAGTTTCCGGTGAAGATCTGTCCGTCGTTGATCAGTTCCTCCTCTTCTACATCGTCACTATGTACTTCATAATAAACGGTGTCGATCCAAAGGACGGTATCCTTGTCACCAAACATCATCTTTGGCGAACCATCCTGCGGCGTCTCCCAGTGGAAGATCTCACCAGTTTCTTCGTTGGCCCATCCGCCCTGGTTCAGCTCACTCAAGACTACATACTCGCCTGTTGCAGGATTGATCATGTTGTACATCTTGTTTCCGGTAAAGATCTGGCCGTCAGCGATCAGCTCATCTTCATTTTCATTCTGTGCATCCGGCGGTGTGAGGCTGTAGAACTGTGCCACGGTATATCCTGTCTGCCCGTTGTAATTAACCCTGAGCCATCCGATGTCTGTTCCATCCCTTGTCACGATACCGGTCACAGTGACCTGGTCCCCGTACTGGAAGCTGCCGATGCGCGGATCGTCTGTCGTATATCCGCTGCGGACATTGACGCCATCCTTTTCGGTGCAGTAACGTGTCTCATTGACATCCCTCACTGCGTAAGCAGGCTGCCGCTGTTCTTCCTTTTTCTGGACCTCGCCATATTTCAGGACCTGGAAGCTGTTCACAGCATCTTTCACCGTCTGTGCTTCATCCTTGTTGGCGATCCGCCCGGTTACCACAAATACTTCATCCTTTGTCGAATAGAATACCTGATAGATTTCCTCATAGTGTTCATCTGCCAGTTCGACTGCCGGAAGCGGATCTCCGGCTGCAATATGATCCACTGTGATCATGTCCGTTCCATCCGTGATCGCGAACCAGGAGTTCGGATCATGGATCGCTGACCAGTTGTCATCATCCCGCGGGATCTGGATGGACAGGACTCCATCCTCCGTGGTAAATGTTTTTGTCGCGGATTCTTCTGCCGGTGGAGCTTCTTCTGCAAATGCCACGGTGCAGACCGCAGTACTTGCAAGTACCATGGCGGTTGTAATTCCGATCAATGCTTTTTTTAGGCTCTTCATTTCTATTGCCTCCTTTCG
>JAGCAV010000432.1 GCA_017652545.1 Lachnospiraceae bacterium | reverse complement strand
TATTATACGGATGGAACGCTCGGGGACCATCTGGAAGAGGTCAAAAATGATCCTGTCTGTGATGACATGATCGAGGCGCTGTGGGATTACAACTATGGTCCCTGGATGAAATCCGTGCTTGATAACCCGCCGCTGTCCGCGACGGAACTGGAATTTGATTACTGATCACTTTATCTCATCAAAAATCGGACAGGGTCTTTGTCCCTGTCCGATCTGTGTTTCATAAAAGTCTGTAAGACCTCCTCAGAAATATCCAAACGAGGATGCCGGTTTCTTTGTGCTCCAGTAATACAGTCTTCCGCTGTTGCTTGTCCGCCCATTGACCTTTTTCAGCGTCACGACATAAACATAATACTTCTTTCCCTTTTTGATCTTCTTTCCCCCCCGCTTTTTGACTGTTACAGAGCTTTTGCCCGCGGAGACTTTGGCAACTCTCTTATATCCTGTTTTTTCTTTGGTGGATGCATACACCTCATAGCCTGTAGCACCGACAACCTTCTTCCAGCTGACCTTCAGCTTATTGCCGCTGGTCTTTGCGCTTGTGACCCTGGGCTGTGTGAAACAGTAGATCGGTGCCGACCAGTTTCCGTAAAGGACAGTACCATTGAAGTTCTTGAACGCCCTTACCTGGAAGGTATAGATCATCTCATTTTTGATGCCGTTGACAGAAGCAGAGGCACTGTAGCCACCGGTGATTGTATCGTGCTTCTTAATCTGGTTTTTGCTTGTACGGCAGATATATTCATATCCGTCAGCTGCATCCTGTTTGTCCCAGGCAGCAGTGACACTCAGAATAAAATAATACCACCTGTCCTGACGAAGGCCGGTAATATCTCCAGGTGCTGTGCCGGCTATCAATGAGCCGGCTGAGTATTCATAGGAACTGCCGGTTCTCGTATTGATCTGGTTATACTTGACCTGAACATAGTACCTTGTACCGGGTGCCAGGCCGGCAATGACTGCGGATGTCTGTGTTGACGGCAGCGTCTGATAAAGAACTGCGGCAGACGAAGGATCCGCGTACTTTCTCAGATAGATCTTGTAATTGTCGATCCTGTAATAGCTGGATACATTTACCGGTGTCCACGACACATTGATACTCGTCTGCTCACATGTGTTCTGGGTCACGGCAGCCAGTACCTTTCCATTTTGCATGACCGCCATGATCCAGACAACAACCAGGACCAGGATCATTCTGATTTTGAAATCAATTTTCCTCTCTCTCATTATGCTCTTCCCCCTGCCGGATAGTAGTAGGTGTTTTTGTAGACATAGTTATTGTACCTTTTTTATTTCAAAAGTACAATCCCAACCTTTTCTGCCAGGTTCTTCCGGTCGATCCTATCACAGAAGATATCCGTATGTCCGAACTGTCTTTTAATTCCTTATTGTTTTTTTCAGATATTCATGGTATAGTCATCGGGCTGCTTATTTAGAGCAACGTGAGTTCGAAACCATCCTCACGTAAAACAAAACTACGGAAAGGAAAACTGAATAATGAAAGAAAAGAGAGTAATGTTTCTGGTACAGGCCGCAGCGATTGCCGCAGTCTATATCGTGCTGACCATGGTATTTGCACCCATCAGCTTCGGAGAGGTGCAGATCCGCATCTCGGAGGCCCTGACCATCCTGCCGTTCTTTACACCGGCAGCTGTTCCCGGTCTGTTTATCGGATGCCTCCTGGGAAATTTCCTCGGCGGCGCGATCCTTCCGGACATCATCTTCGGATCACTGGCAACCCTGATCGGTGCTGTTTTCTCCTACGCCCTGCGCCGGAATAAGTTCCTGGTGCCGATCCCGCCCATCGTCGCCAATACCGTGATCGTTCCCTTCGTGCTCCGCTACGGCTACGGGGTCAATCTTCCGATCCCCTTCATGATGCTGACTGTCGGTGCGGGAGAAGTTGTCTCATGCGGCGTGCTGGGACTGATCCTGCTGTTCGCGCTCGACAGGTATAAGGGAAGGATTTTCGCAGGAGACATGGCCTGATCCATTCTGCATTTATACCGGAAAACAAACAGGAGCCTGGTGCATGCCATATGCATCAGGCTCTTTGATTCTGTGTTTTTCTGATTCAGTGTTTTCCGTTTCTTTGTTTTTCCGTTACTTTGCGGTTTTCTCCCGGTTCACGATCTGCATATGCGGATACGCGATCGCAATATCCGGATCCTTTTCCATGGCTTCCACAATATACCGTCTGATCTCACTGCACGCCGTGAAATTGTCCTCGATCGTTTTGGTCACGACCGATGCCCTCAGATCGATCCCGTCGCTGCCCAGGTTTCTGACCATCACCGTTGTGGGCTCCCTGATCCCTTTCTCCTGTTTGGCGACCTGCACCATCGGGTGTGTGTCGATGGCATAACTGATCAGTCCCATCGCCTTATCCAGATCGGATTCGTATGTGATCTGGACATCGAGAAATGAGGTGCTGAAGGTATTGTTATCAAAATAGCTGTTGCCGACCACGCTCATGTCCATCTTGGAGTTGGGAACGATCACATGCGCCGAAGTCATGACATCCTGAATGATCGTATGCCTGGCTGTGATCTCTCTGACATATCCGGTGATCTTCTCCCCATCGACATTGACGCTGATCCTGTCTCCGATCTTGAAAGGTCTGAACACGGACAGAATAAAGCCGTGAACAATGTTTGAAAGTCCTTCCTGGAACACAAAGCCCAGCACAACAACGATCAGCGAAGAAGACAGGACGATCTGGCTGGCAAATTCCTTCAGGAACGGAACCAGTGAGCAGATCTTCATGCCCACGATGATGATCAGCAGGACCTTCAGGCAGGCATGCATAAATGAGACAAGGATGCTGCCCTTCTTTTTGAACGGATAGAAGATCAGATTTGTGATCTTCAGGGCTATGAACAGCACGATCAGAAGGAACAGCGCATAGTACAGGTTGTTGTCCGTCACGATCTGAAGAAAGGATTTTGTGGTTTCCTTCAGTTCTTCATAATTCGGGTTTTGTTCCATGAAATTGACATATACTTCCATTGTCATACCAGTTCTCTCTCACTCCGACAGGCTTGCCACGGCAATGCCCCGCAGGATTACGTCCTGCACATTGTAGAGTTCAAAATACATGCCATGCCCCCTCCGGGCAAAGGCATTCATGTTCCGTATCAGTTTCTCCTTAAAACCGGCCTGTTTCAGATACGTCGATCCTTCCGCTGTGATAAAGACCGGCGCATGCGGATCCCGGCCCGCTTCACTGCGGATCAGCACAGCCGTCAGCACCACCGTGCAGATCCGGGCGCTCCGCTCCGTGATGAGATCACAGATCCGGGCGATCACCTCCCGGTCCCGGTCATCCGCGCAGGCATTGGCGATCATATTATCACCAGCAGGATCTTTTGTAAAGGCACTGATATCTGCCCCCGACAGCGGCCCCCGGCTCCCTGCAGCAGCATTATCGCAAAGTGCAGCCCATGTCGTCTCCGAGATCTCATTTTCCCGGGCGGCTGTTTCCAGAATGCAGCTCATCAGACCCCCCTGGTAGCCGCCTGAGACCATCTTCTCCAGCCGGTCTCCCCCGGGATCGATCAGACCGGCGTCAAAAGCATCATCTATATCCCCTGTCGGGAAGGTGCAGTAGGCGGCTGTCTCCGTATTGATCCACTCGCCGGAGGGCTCCCTGTAACACATGTTGATGCCGGTCCCGTAGATGAAACCGATGTAGCTGCTGTAGACCGGCCTGTCTTTTTCTTCAAAGGCAGCCCTTCCACCCAGCGCCGCTGCCACCGTATCATTAATCACAGTGATCCGCTGCCCGCGGTCCAGTCCTCTTTCCGCCATCGCCTGCCGGAAGCTCTCCCCGACCTTCTTCCCCAGCATATCCGTGATCCTGATCTGTTTTCCGCCGGCCACCATAACAGCATCCCTGTCCTTTTGCGGAATCGTCGCCAGCGAAAAACAGATGCCGATCTCATCCGACACAAGATTGCGCCGGACGCCTTCCACGACATTGGCATAAAACCCCGCCGTGTCCGTTTCTTCAGCGACCCCGGGCGTCAGGAATGAGCACAGACCACTGATCCGCTCAAGACCGTGCGGTCCAAGCGTGACCCTCGCGGAGCGCACGTTTGTGCCGCCGATATCAATAACCGTGACCGTCTTCTCCCCGACGGGAGCCGGATAATCCCCGATATAGTTGGGAATCATGCGCCCGGTCCTGCCCTTTTCCCGGAAATCCGCTTCCATGGCAGCCATAAACTTCTGCAGCTCCGTCTCCATATCGATCTGCTCATAATACATTCCGTGACGCGTCATAAAGTCCCGCGCCGCAGCAACTGCATCAAACTTATCCATTCTCTTAACCTACTCCTTGACGCCTCCTGCCGTCATTCCCATCACAATGTACTTCTGGAAGACGACCGTGATCAGCACCGGGATCAGGGAACCCAGGATGCCTGCCACACTGATCATGCCGTAGTCGATCGTGAACTTTCCGTTGAACTCCTCGATCGCGATCGGCATGGTCTTGGATGCCAGCGAGGAGGTGAAGATCAGTGAATAGAAGAATTCATCCCAGCTCATCAGGAAGGCCAGTATGCCGGTGGCGATGGCGCCGGGCCTGGCAATGGGAAGAAATATGTAGATCAGTGTCTGGAACCGCGTCGCACCGTCCACCTGGGCAGCTTCCTCGAAGGATTTGGAAATGGAGCCGAAAAAGTCCTGCATCACCCAGATGATGAACGGGATGATAAAGGACAGGTACAATATGACCAGCGGCCAGCGTTTGTCCAGCCATCCCAGTGAATTGTAGATCCTGTAGAGCGGGATGATCAGAGCCGCCGGCGGCAGCATGTAAGTGAACAGGATCAGCAGCATCAGCGGGCCCTTCCCGCGAAAACGCACATGGGCAAAGGCATAGGCTGAAAGCGTCCCGATCACCAGGCTCAGGATCGTTACGGAAACAGCGATGACCATACTGTTCTTCAATGCCACACGGAACACATATGCCGGATCGCTGGTCGTTGTGCTCTTAAAGATCTGGGCATAGCGTTCAAAGGTGACTGTCCTGGGGATCAGGTTTAACGGCTTCGCTGTCAGGTCCACAGGCAGCATCACGCTGGAGAGGAACATCCAGGCAACCGGCGCGAGCACTGCGACAGCCAGCAGCAGCCCCAGGAACATGTAGAGGGCTGTCTTCCGTTTCTGCCGGGCAGACATTTTGGGTTTGTATTTTTTCTTCTGCGTCCGTTCCATCAGTTTTCACTCCGTTTCATCAGCCGGATATAGATCAGCGTCATCAGCGCGACGATGATGGCGATCAGATAAGCCAGTGTTGCCGCCTCCGAATAATTCAGGTTGTTGAAAGCCTGCAGATAGGTATCGTACATCAGCGTCTTGGTGCTGTTCGCGGGGCCTCCCCTTGTCATCAGGTAGAAAATATCAAATGCCTTGAATTTCTCCACGGTACGCATCACGATGATGACCATGATTGTCGGCTTCAGCGCCGGCAGCGTGATCGCCTGAAAGCTTTTGAACGCCCCGGCTCCGTCCACTCTGGCCGCCTCATAGACCGTATGGTCGATCCCCTGCAGGGCGGCCAGGAAAAAGATCACTGCCAGCGGCGTCATTTTCCAGGAATCAGCAATGACGATACACATCATGGCCGTTTTCGGATTGCCCAGCCAGGACTGATAGGAGGAAATGATGTGAAGTTTTGTGAGCACCGCATTGACCACACCGTACTCCCCATTCAGCATCAGCTTCCATAGGCTGCCGTTGACCACCGTCGGTATTGCCCAGGGTATAATGATGATCGAGCGCAGGAAAGACACGCCCGGAAATCTCTGATTTAAGAGCAGCGCGATCAGAAGTCCGAGGACCGTCTCGATCCCTGTGGACGCGATCGTAAAATAGAGCGTCCTGCGCAGGTCATCCCAGAACTCTGACGAGCTGAGCGCTTTGATATAGAAGGACAGACCTGCGAACTCCCCGTTGTGGGAAGAAAGCGGGTCTATATTGACCAGGGTGTAGATAAATGTTGTGATGATCGGAACGATGATCACGCCGAATACCACGATCATGGACGGGGTGATCAGTTTCAGTGCGTAGCGTTCCTCTTCTTTTCTGAGACGCACGGTTATTTCCTCGCAAAACAAAATGGGTAAAACAGGGAACAGAATAACCTTCTCTGTTCCCTGTCTGTTAAAGAGCATGCCGGTATTCCCGGCGCTTTTGTTTTATCCTGTTCCTGTCTGCTGACCTGAAGGTCTCTCACGTCAGATCAGAACAGGGTTTTGTATATATCAGCTGTTTGCCAGCTCCTCCGCCTTTGCCTGCAGTCCGTCGAGGGCTTCCTGTGCGGTCTTGCTGCCGAGCAGGACCTGCTGGATCTCGGTCTGCATGGAGGTAGACAGCTCATTATAATACGGAACCATCGGGCGGTTCACAATGTAATCGAACTGAATCTGGGAAGCAGCCACAACCTCTTCACCGGCAGTCGCCTTCACCTGCTCATCCTCATACAGGCTCTTCCAGATCGGAAGGGCATTTGCGCAGTACTGCGCCTGCATCTCCTTGGAAGCCAGGAACAGCATGTAATCCCATGCCTCCTCCGGATGCTTGCAGCCCGCGGTGATCATCAGCGGCATACCGCCGTTGACGGTGGCGCTTTCGGCCTTGTCTGTGCCCGGGATCGGAGTAATCACGCCCTGGCCGACAACTGTGGACTGGCTCTCATCATTCATGGAAGCGTACTGATAGGTCCAGTTGATGGCAAAGACCGCATTGCCTGCCGCGAATGTGGACAGAACATCATCCTCGATCATTTCAAGGCTCTTCGGATTGCACAGCCCGTCTTCCAGGGTGGAAGCCATGAATTCAAGGGCTGCCACATTCTCCGCGCTGTTCAGTGTCGGTTCGTTGTTCTCATCAACAAACGCGCCGCCAAAGGCGCCGGCGATGCAGGTATAATCGCAGATCAGGCATTCTGCCTGCGCATAGCAGCCGACGATCGGGAATTCGCAGATTCCGGCTTCCTTAACAGCCTTGGCGTCCTCGATCAGCTCATCCCAGGTGGCGGGAACTTCTTCGATACCGGCCTGGCTCAGAAGCTCCTTGTTGACGAACATATATTTCACATCATTCAGCCAGGGCATTCCGTAATATCTGCCCTCATACTTTGTCGCATCGAGCGCGCCCTGATAGATATCGTCCAGGTCCAGTTCCTCAACCTTGTCTGTCACATCCAGCACCAGACCTGCTTTCGCGAACTGAGCGGGCCAGATGCAGTCGCCCAGGATCACATCATAACCGCCGCTGGAGGCTGATGTAAGAATCTTCGGGGCCAGTTCTTCGTAGGCGACGAAGGTCGGATTGACCTGGATGCCGGTCTCCTCAGTGAAGGCCTGCGTCATGGCCGTCACGTCTTCCTCGCTGTAGCCTGCCTGCTTCATGAACAGGGCGTTCAGAGTGACATCCTCAGCCAGAGCCGGGGCTGCCATTGCCAGTGCCATAGACGCGGCTATGGCGATCGTCAGTGATTTCTTCATGGTGTATCCCTCCTCCATATAAGATTTTTCAGCCGTCTGTGAAACATGGCATATCAAAAAACCATACAAACAAACTATAATCCTATTGCTTTTTTATGTCAATATTGCCCAGATATATGAATCGATTCATGACATTCTCAGAACGATCTCGGTGTTCTCCTCCATCACCTCAGCAGGCACATAATTTCCCTCCATCTCCTTCCCGTTGACGGTCATGGAGACACAGCCTGTCTGTGCATGTCCCTCATTGACCACGCGGATATGCAGGTGACAGCCCCTGAATTCTTTTTCGATCTCAAAGCCTTCCCATGAAGCCGGGACCGACGGCGCGATCCTGAGTCCATACGGATCCGGACGCATCCCCAGGATCCCTTCCACACAGCCGACCATCACGGTCGACGCCGTACCGGTCAGCCAGTGTACATGGGATCTGCCGAAGTGAGGACTGGCTTTTCCCTCTGTGAACTGTCCGTAGCAGTATGGCTCAAGATGACGGATCTGGGCCCGGTCATTCTGGGCCGCAGGCGCGTTCTCCATGAAATAGGTAAACGCCCGCTCTCCATGTCCCATCAGGGCCTCCGCCAGGATCAGCCATCCCTGGGACTGGGAAAAGATCCCCGCGTTTTCCTTAACGCCCGCATTATAGATGGCCATCAGGGCTCCGTCAAAGGCATGCGCATGATACGGCGGATCCATCAGGATGGCACCATAGGCCGTGTTGAGCCGCTCAAAGACCGTATTAAGCGCAAGCTCTCCCTGGGCCTGATCCGCCAGACCGCTGATCACCGCCCAGCTTTGGGGATTGAGCCACATGTTTGCTTCCGGATCCTCCCGGTTTCCGATCACGGCGCCTTCCTGGGTAAAACCGCGGATGAACCGGTCCTCATTCCAGCAGAGCTCCTGCACGATCCCGCCGATGTTTTTCCGGTTCCGGTCCAGGTATTCAATATAAGCCTCATCCTGTTTATACGCGGCAAACTGCCTCATGATTCCCATAGCCAGATAAAACTGGAAGGCCACGAAGGAGGATTCCCCGTCTTTTCCCAGGCGGAGACAGTCATTCCAGTCCGCATACAGGCCGGCCGGCATCCCGTGAGGCCCCAGATGATCCATGGAAAACCCGATCGCCCGCTTCAGGTGATCATAGACGGTCCCCTCATCCCGGTTCGCAAAGGAGATCACTTCTTCCAGAAATGCCAGGGTCCCGGTCTCGGCAATGTATTTGTAGACCGTCGGGAACAGCCACAGCGCGTCATCCGCCCGGTATGCGGGATGGCCGGTCTCCTTTACATAGGAGGCATCATCCGGTGTGTCCTCATGCCCGGCGTTATGTGTGAATTTGACCAGCGGAAGGCCGCCGCCGTTATCCACCTGGGCGGAAAGCATGAAACGGATCTTGTCCAGGGCCATCTCCGGGGCCAGGTGAATGATTCCCTGAATATCCTGTACCGTATCCCTGTAGCCATAGCCGTTTCGCAGTCCGCAGTAGGTGAAGGAAGCCGCCCTGGACCAGATAAAGGTCATGAAGC